>JBDTFL010000343.1:0-5030 GCA_039937955.1 Polyangiaceae bacterium
ACCGGAACACGCGCGCGCGCAAAGCTGTGGGCGGATCGCAAAATTGCGTTCCAACATGCGCCCGTCTTCATGGGCCCAAAGAACGCGCTCGACAGCACCGGCATCATGCTCGCGTCGGGCGACAAAGCGCAGTTCGACAGGCTCTCACCATTCCTCGAGAAAATGACGGGAAAGCTCAATTATCTCGGACCCGCCGTAGACCGCGCAGCTGCGATGAAGCTGATGGGAAATTTGTTTTTGGTGAACATGATCGTCGGGCTCACCGACACCCTCGCGCTCGCAAAAGCGGAGGGCGTTCCGACTGACGAGGTGGCGTCGCTGTTCGAGATTTTCAATCCCGCCGCGATGATTCCAGGACGCTTGAAGGTTTTGCAGCGCGGGCAATTCTCGGATCCGTCGTGGGAGCTGCAAATGGCGCGCAAAGACACGCGGCTCATGATGGAAGAAGCAGCGCGCGGAAAAATGGATTTGATCGCGATCCCGGCAATCGCGAAAGTGATGGATGCGTGGATCGAAAAAGGACACGCGAAAGACGATTGGACCGTCATCGCGACGAACGCCGTCTCGAAAAGCTGAGTCGCTAAACAGCTCGACGCAGGAGATGCGGCGGTGGACGCAGCGCGTGACGCGCCATCAGATGCGGCGACGCCGACCGAAGACGCCGGAACCGACTAGATCACGCCGAGCGATTTGCCGACTGCGGTAAATGCGCTGACCGCGAGATCGACCTGTTCCGGTGAATGTGCGGCTGAGAGCTGGACCCGAATGCGCGCCTCGCCTTTCGGTACGACCGGAAATGAAAACCCGATGACGTAGATTCCGCGCTCCAACATTTGCGCGGCCATGTCTTGAGCGAGGCGTGCGTCTCCGAGCATGATCGGGACGATGGGATGAAAACCGTCCTTGATCTCGAAGCCGGCCTTCGTCATTTTCGTGCGGAAATTTACGGCATTTGCGGCAACCTTGTCGCGCAGCGCAGATGACGACGAGAGCAGATCGAGCACCGCGATCGACGCACCGACGATCGCCGGAGCGAGTGTGTTCGAGAACAAATACGGACGCGAGCGCTGACGAAGAAGCTGCACGATCTCTTTTTTGCCGGTCGTGAAGCCGCCAGCAGCACCGCCGAGCGCCTTGCCGAGTGTCGATGTCATGACGTCGATGCGGTGAGCGACACCGAAATGCTCGGGCGTTCCCCTTCCCGTTTTTCCGACGAAGCCTGAGGCATGGCTGTCGTCGACCATGACCATCGCGTTGTATTTGTCGGCGAGGTCGCAAATCACGTCGAGCTTCGCGACGGTGCCATCCATCGAGAAAACGCCGTCGGTTGCGATCATGCGAAGGCGTCTACTTTGCGTAGCTTTCAGCGCGGCCTCGAGCTCCTCCATGTTGCCGTTCGCGTAACGATGACGCTCCGCTTTGCACAGACGAATGCCGTCGATGATGGATGCATGATTGAGCGCGTCGCTGATGATCGCGTCTTCTTCGCCGAGGAGCGTTTCGAACAATCCGCCGTTCGCGTCGAAGCACGACGAATAGAGAATCGTGTCTTCAGTGCCGAAAAATGCGGCGATTTTCGCCTCCAACTCTTTGTGGATGGTCTGCGTTCCGCAGATGAAACGCACCGACGAGAGGCCGAAGCCGAACGCGTCGATCGCCTTGTGGGCAGCCGAGATCACGCTCGGATGCGACGACAGACCGAGATAGTTGTTCGCGCAAAAATTCAGAACCTCCGCGCCGCGGCCTTCCACTTTGATCGCAGCGGCCTGCGGCGTCGTGATGAGACGTTCTTTTTTCTCGAGGCCGGCGTCTGCGATCTCGGTGAGGGATTTTTGGTACGTCTCGCGTGCGCCCTGGAACATGCGCGGCAGCCTAACATGCTAGGTTCGCGCGCTTCGAGCATGGGTCCGACGTTTCCGTTCGTTTTCGTCGACACGACCCGCACCTTTGGCGCGCAGCCGTTCGGCTTTTTGGTGGGCCTCGGCGTGGTGGTCGGCGAGCACTACGCGTCGAAGCGCGCCAAAGCGTTGGGCTATGACCCAGCGCTTTTTCGGTCGTTCATTTTTTGGGAAATGTTCGTGGGCATGTTCTGCGCTCACGCGCTCGACGCCATTTTTTATCACCCTGACGCGCTCGCCAAAAACCCGTTCTTCATCTTCAAGGTCTTCGACGGCTTGAGCTCGTTCGGCGGATTCATCGGCGCGCTGCTTGGTGCGCTTGGATGGTCACGAATCACCTTTAAAAAGGGCAGTTTCATACCGCATCTTCGCGAGCGCGCATTGCCGCTTCTTCCGTTCGCCGAATGCACGACGCCGGCATTCGTCATCACATTCGCAATCGGACGTCTCGGTTGCGCGCTCGTCCACGATCATCCCGGCGCGCTTGCTGAACGCGGCTCCGCATTTTCGGTGGACTGGCCAGTCGACGAAAATGATGGCGTGCATCATATTTTCGGGCCTTTTCACTTCGTGCACGGATCGATCGCGCGTTACGACCTCGGCCTGCTCGAGCTTTTATTTTTGTTGGTCATGGTTGCAGCAGTTTTGTTGACGTGGAAACGACGAATGCCGCTCGGCAGCTACATCGCGATGGTGGCTTTGAGCTATTCACCGGTCCGATTTTGTATGGATTTTCTGCGGCGCCACGAAGGTCCTGATTCGGATGCCACGTACGGAGCGCTGACCTTCGCGCAGTACGCATGCATCGCGTTCTTCGCGCTCGGCCTCTATTTTACGTGTAAAATACACGCATCGAGGGGCGCGTTCGGGCGGGACTCGGAGATAGACGTGAGCGCGCCCAAACCGGAATAGTCAGATCGGAGACGACTTCGCCGTCGCGTCGAGTGACCCGTCTTTGACTGTGACGTGGAACGTTTTGCCGTCCCACGAGATGAGCGACACTCGGAATTTCACCGAACGACCGGGGGCATCCGCCTTCCAACGAACCGCATGCTGCACCTTGGCGAAGGCGTCGTTGGCGGAGAGAACTGAATACAAACCCACCGCGCCGGCATCCGTCGTTTCTCCAGCGAGCGCGTTGTTTTTGTCGTCAGCTGCGCCGATCAAAAGCTGCGCGTCGCGATCTTCCCACGTCAAAATCGCGAGGGTGCCCGGTCCGCTGAAGAGGCCGAGCTCCTTCAATTTACGGGCGATCGCCTCGGTGGTGGCGATCGGAGAATTCGGGGCAGGCGCCGCATACAGAGCGCCGAGTCGCGTGGCCGATTCGAGACGCGCAAACACGCGCGGATCGTCCGGTCCGGGATTTCCCTCGCCGCCCGCAACATCGCGTTCGATGCGCAGCGCTTCGTCGACGCGACCCGCACCAGCAGCTGCACTGGCCAATCGCAAGTGCGAGAGCGGATCTTTGCCGTCGATGTCGATGAGCGTTTTGTATTGGCGATACGCCGCGTCGAACCAACCGCGTCGCAAATAAATGTCACCAAGCACTCGACGCGCTGCCGGATCATTCGGATCGAACTCGACGACCTCCGAATAGGTGCGAAGCGCTTCGTCCGTTTCGCCGGCATCTGCGAGAACGTCACCAAGCTCTTGAGCGAGCGTGGGCGTCAGCAAACCGCGATCGCGAAGACGACGACCATGGGCGATTGCTTCGTCGCGCGCGCCGGTGTCGACCAACATTTTCACGAGGCGAACGTCGCCTTGCGGATCACCGGGCGCTTGCAACATGGCCGCGCGCAGATGCGCGAGACGATCGTCGGGCTTCTTGATGTCCGCCAAATCGCGATCGATCTTCTGCCAATCGACTCCGCCGAACAGCGTGCGCTCGACCGCCGCAGCAATGCGAACGTCCACGGTGCGCTGGAGAATTTTTCGTGCGACGAAGGCTTGCGCGTCCGGATCGCCGGAAAAACTCGAGAGGACCAGCGTTGCGCCGTCTTCAGTCATGACTTTTTTCTCGACCAGATCGAGCAGCGCCGCCTCGTCTCGCCAGTCGGGAAGCTCGCACGCCGAACGCGCCGAGTTGAATTGCGAGAGCACGTCGGTCGCTTGCGTGAGCGGCTTGAGCCGTTGCGTCCAGAGCACGATGCGCTCGGCGAGCGGACGACTTGCTGCATCACTGCAACGTGAGAGCACCATTCGGATCTTGCGATTGAGCGTGATCGAAGAGTCGGCAGGCTGCTGCCTATCGCCTTCCTTTTTTTCGGCGTTCTTGTCGAGCAGCGCATCGACAACGACGCGTCCGCCACCGCGCGGCTCGCCGTCCTTTGCCGAAATGGCCGCCGGACGACGTGGTGCGTGCATCGTTGGTTTCGCCGCCGCTCCGTGATCCACGGCGACCCCGCCGCCGGCACCGATTGCGAGCGCCCCTTGTCCTTTGAAGCCGTCGTTGGCGCTGGGTTCTTCATCTTGCCCCTGCTGCATTCCGAACACCGATGCCGCGGATGCCGCGCCCACGGGCATTGCTGCGGTCGGTGAGGGCGTGGTCGGCAAGTCGCCGCGCGCTTGGTTCTCCGCCGCAGCGCCGTTTTGCATTCCGGATGCGGTCTTCGTCGCAACGCTTTCCGGCGCGAGATTCGAACTGGCCTGCGCTCCAGCCGGCTCCGCTTTGTTGTCGCAACCCGCCATGACCGCCGGTGGCACTACGCCGAAGCGATCGATCAGCGCTTTTTCTTGCGTGGAATTTTCGATCGAAGTGAGGCGAACACCGCGCAGTGGAGAATTGCGACGCGGAATTCCTTGGGCTGCGTACGCCGCGTCGCTCTCGAGCGCGAGGATGCTGGTGTGCGGCGTGATGAGCCCGTACTCCAAACCGAGCGACAAGATCTTGGAGCGATTTTCATCGCTGCCCGATCCGATCAATCTGCGAATGTATTCCGAAGCCCAAAGACGCGGGACGAGCGACGTGACGACGTCATTTTCGATCGATATGGGATAGGTCCACGACGTGTCTTTTCCGCCGATTCTACCGGTGATTTTCACGTTGCTCGGAAGCGCGTGGTGCGTGCGCGCGAGCAAAACGTACTCCTCGCCACGCGACAATTTTCCGGTAGACGACGCGAACGGCTGGTC
>JBDTFL010000344.1:0-5800 GCA_039937955.1 Polyangiaceae bacterium
CATTCGCATGGTGCACATGGATCGGCTTGATTTAAGCCATTCCCAGATCGTAGACATATCAACGATCTCCCAAATGACCGAGCTCACCGAGCTGTCGCTCGACGACACGCAAGTGAGCGATCTCACGCCGCTCGCCAAGTGCACGAAGCTCGAGAAGGTGAGCCTCCGCAATACGGCGGTGAAGGATTTGAAGCCGCTGCTCGCTGCGAAAAAGCTGAAGCTCCTCGACGTCGGCGGCTCGCCGATCGAGGACACTCAGCAGCTCGCGCCGCTCGTGAGCGCGGGACTAAAAATAAAGACCTCTTAGGCGTTCTTTCCGCCAGAAGACGGTTGCGCGTAGCTCGGCTTGTTACGCGCTGCGCTTTTCGGCGGCGGCGAGCGTGACGGGACGCGCATAAACGACCGCGTGATCACGTGAGCCTGCGCTCGCGACGAAGCAGCTGGCGACGGGCAGCATCTCGTCGTTCATGCCTTGTTTCGCCAACCGAACTGGCACGCCTGGCATCGCTTGCGCGACGGCCTCGAGCACGACGGCTTCCTGGCCAATCGGCGCAAAAAGAGGCTGCCAAGGCTCATCGCCAATCGCGTACCAGTGCTGGTTCATCACGCTCGAGAAGATGAACCAATTCTGGAAAATTGAAAGGCCGCCCGGAGCGATTTAAAGCTTTTTTTTAGGATGAAACGTAACGCGCCGTGTCGTGTAGAGAACTGTCACAAGTCTAGACGCTTGCGCGTAGCTCGGCTCTTGCGCGCTTGGTGTTACTTCGTCAGCTTGACAGGGTTGTAGAGCGTCATTCCGCGCATATTCTCGTCGACCTGCAGCGGATGACGGATCGAGGGCAGCGCGCGCTGCTCGCAATCGGTGCGCTCGCACAAACGACACGTGACGCCGATGGGCGTTGCGGTGTCCGGATGCTCGATGTCCATGCCGTCCGAATAAACCATCTCGCGCGCGTACTGCACTTGGCAGCCGAGCCCGATGCACTGCACCGGATGCTGCGTGTGATAGCCGCCCGAATCTTTTTGGATGGTGCGAGCGATACAAAAATACGAAACGCCGTCGGTCATGCGCGAGAGCGCGATGCGGATCATGCCCGGCGTGAGGAACGCTGCGAAAATATTCCAACGCGGGCAAATGCCGGAAAAACGAGCGAAACGGATGCCGGACGCACTGAAGCGCTTCGAGATATTTCCCGCGACGTCGATGCGGATCATGTGAAAGGGAACGCCGGCCGCGCCTTGCCTGCTGAGCGTTGTCAAACGATGCGCGACTTGCTCGAAGCCGACGCGAAAACGGCGGCCGATGACGTCGAGGTCGTAACGTTCTTCTTTCGCTGCCGCCAAAAACGGCGCGTACGGCATGACCACCGCGCCGGCGAAGTAATTCGCGAGCGCAACACGTGCGAGCGCGCGGGATTCGTCGGTAGTGAGGCGCGGATCCGTTGCGATGCGATGAAACGCTTCTTGTTGTGTCAACAGACCGATTTGATGCGCGAGCTGGAACGTACGACTTCGCGTCGGAAGCAGCTCGGACAGCGAAAGAATTTTTCGGCTCGGATCGAAGCGCCGCAAAATCGTGCGCTCTACCTCACCGCGTGCGATGCGCACCTCAACGCCGTGCGCTTTGTGCAAATGCCGAATGAGCCCCGTGTACAAATCTTCAGGCTCCAATTTCGCTTTCGCCCAGAGCTCTTCGGCGGCCGTCTCCAGCGCCGGAAAGTGATTCATGTGCGACTGAATCAAGTCGCTCACTTGCTCACTCGGCAAATTCGAGCGGTCGATGCCGGTCATCTCTTCACCGTCCGACAAACGCGACGAGAGCGAGTCCGCTGACGCATGTGCGCCCTGATACGCGCGATACAGCGACAAAACCGCGCGCGCCGCGTTCGGGCTCGCTGACGCCATCTCGCGAAGCTCGGTCGACGTGAGACCGCTCTCTTCGAACAGCGGATCCGCGAATGCCTCGAACAGATCGGCGACGAGCCGCGAATCGTCGTCGGTCGCGAAGCTGTGCAGGTCGACCTTGAAGAGCCCCGCGATTTTGATGAGCAACGCGGCAGTGAGCGGCCGGCGATTGCTTTCGATGAGGTTCAGGTAGCTCGGTGACACGCCGAGCCGATCGGCGAGCTGCACCTGCGTGAGGTTCTCGTTGCGACGAAGCGCGCGGACTTTTGCCCCGAGACGCGGACCTTCAGAACCGGTTGTCGCCATGATCGTCCTCGTTTCGCAGTTGCGACGGTCTTGCAACGCGTCGCAAATCGCAACGGTTGTTTACATGATTTACAACTTTACAGCTTGTCATTGACAACCGTCAACCCTTATTTCATCGAGGATCCTTGCATTGTTGTCTGATTGACATCATTTTCAACGCGTCGCGCAAGTTGTTCCGAACGAGGTCACTTTTCATGTCGAAGCTGGTCGTCGAGAAAGCGCCTGAAACCGCCGCCTTGGACAAGGGCGTGGAGAAGACCATTCTCTCCGACGCTGCGCTCACGTTCGTCGGCGACCTCGTCGAGCGTTTTACGCCGCGCATCGAGCAGGCCTTGCTTGCGCGCGTTGAGCGTCAGAAAAAATTCGATGCTGGCGAGCTTCCGGATTTTTTGCCGGAGACGAAAGCGGTGCGCAAAGGCGACTGGAAAGTTTCTCCAGTGCCCGACGACCTTCTCGACCGCCGCGTGGAGATCACCGGCCCGGTCGACCGCAAGATGATCATCAACGCGCTGAACTCGGATGCGAACGTCTTCATGGCGGACTTCGAAGATGCGAACGCGCCGACGTGGGACAACCTCATTTCAGGCCAGCAGAATCTGTTCGATGCGATTCGCGGAACGATCACGCATGAATCCAATGGGAAGAAATACGCTTTAAATAAAGGGCATTCGACGCTCTTCGTTCGTCCGCGCGGTCTGCATTTGCCGGAGCGCCACCTGACGCTCAACGGCAAAGCAGTGCCCGGATCGCTCGTCGATTTCGGTCTCTACTTTTTTCACAACGTGCGCGCGCTCCGCACCGCGAACGACAAACGCAAAGCGACCGGACCGTATTTCTATTTGCCGAAGCTCGAGAGTCATCTCGAAGCGCGCATTTGGAACGATGTCTTCTCGTTCGCTGAAACGGCGATGGACGTTCCGCGCGGCATCATCAAGGCGACGGTGCTCATCGAGACGTTGCCTGCTGCGTTCGAGATGCACGAAATCTTGTACGAGCTCCGCGAGCACTCCGCCGGGCTGAATTGCGGTCGCTGGGATTACATTTTCTCGTTCATCAAAAAGATGCGCGCTGATGCCACGCGCGTGATGCCCGATCGATCGCAGGTGACGATGGATAAGGGCTTTTTGAACGCGTATTCGCAGCTTTTGATCCAGACCTGTCACAAGCGCGGCGTGCACGCGATGGGCGGAATGGCGGCGCAGATTCCGATCAAAAATGATCCTGCCGCCAACGACGCTGCGCTCGCGAAGGTTCGTGAGGACAAGCAGCGTGAAGTGAACAACGGCCACGACGGCACGTGGGTCGCGCATCCGGGACTCGTCGCGATCGCGAAAGAGATTTTCGACGCCAAGCTCAATGGAAAAAATCAGCTCGACGTGTTGCGCGATGATGTGAAGGTCACGCAAAAAGATTTGCTCGAGGTTCCGCAAGGCACGCGCACCGAAAATGGATTGCGCCAGAACATTCGCGTGGGCGTCCAATATCTCGAGGCGTGGCTGCGCGGGCAGGGGTGCGTGCCGCTCTACAACTTGATGGAAGACGCAGCGACCGCCGAGATTTCGCGCGCGCAAGCATGGCAGTGGCAGGCGTACGGCGCTTCCATTCAAACGAAAGATGGCGACAAGGTCGTCACGAAGGAGCTTGTTTTAAAGCTGATCGACGAAGAGGTTTCTCTTCTCGAAAGAGACATGCCCGAGAACCAATACGCGCTCTCGGAAAAATCACTGATGCAGGCGCGCGCGCTCTTCGAGCGTCTCGCGACTGCATCGCAATTCGAAGATTTTCTCACGTTGCCCGCTTACGAATTACTCGCCTAGTCGCCTTTTCTGAATCGCCTTTTCTGGAAATGAAGGAGCAATCCCATGTCTGCTGCGCTTGCTGAAATCGAGATCCTCCGCCGCTCTTACACCAGCGAAACGAACCCCAAACGCTTCGACGGCGTTGCCCGAAATTATGCCGTCAACGACGTCGTTCGCTTGCGCGGATCGATCCGCATCGAGCACACGTTGGCGACGCTCGGCGCTCGCAAGCTTTGGGAACTGCTCCACACCGAGCAGCACGTTCCCGCGCTCGGTGCGATGACCGGCAATCAAGCGGTGCAGATGGTCCGCGCCGGTTTGAAAGCGATCTACGTGAGCGGCTGGCAAGTCGCGGCCGACGCGAATTCTGCAGGCCAAATGTACCCGGATCAGAGCCTTTATCCGGTCGACAGCGTTCCGAAGCTCGTCGAAAAAATCAACGCCGCGCTCGGCCGCGCCGATCAGATCGATCACGCGGAAGGGAAGAATGGAACGAACTGGTACGCGCCGCTCGTTGCGGACGCGGAGGCCGGATTCGGCGGACCGCTCAACGCGTTCGAGCTCATGAAGTCGATGATCAAAGCGGGCGCCGCTGGCGTTCACTTCGAGGATCAGCTCGCCTCCGAGAAAAAATGCGGACACATGGGCGGAAAAGTTTTGGTTCCCGCGAGCCAATTCATCCGCACGCTCTCAGCTGCGCGTCTTGCGGCTGATGTTTTGGATGTTCCGACGATCGTCATCGCCCGCACCGACGCGCACTCGGCAAAGCTCATCACGAGCGACATCGACGACCGCGATCACCCGTTCATTCTCTCCAAAGACCGCACAAAAGAAGGCTTTTATCGCCTCAACGGCGGTATCGATTGCGCCATCGCGCGTGGCCTCGCGTACGCGCCTTTCGCGGACGTCATCTGGTGTGAGACGTCAACCCCCGACATGGCAGAAGCGAAAAAATTCGCCGAAGCGATCCGCGCGAAGTTCCCGAACAAGCTGCTCGCGTACAACTGCTCGCCGTCGTTCAACTGGAAGAAAAATTTGAGCGACTCCGACATCGCCAAGTTCCAGCGAGAGCTCGGCGCGATGGGTTACAAATTCCAATTCGTCACGCTCGCGGGTTTTCACTCGCTCAACTACTCGATGTTCGATCTGTCGCGTCAGTACAAAGCGCGCGGCATGGCGGCATACTCGGAGTTCCAGCAAAACGAGTTCGCAGCTGAAAAAGACGGGTATACGGCGACGCGCCATCAGCGCGAGGTCGGCACGGGTTACTTCGATCAGGTCAGCGAAGTGATCTCGGCCGGCGAATCGTCGACGCTTGCTTTGGAAGAGTCGACCGAAGCTGCGCAGTTCTGATCAGCTGACTTCCAATTTCTAGATAACAAAAAATCGCCGCTCGTCGAGCACCCACTCGAGCGGCGATTTTTCTATCTCGTGCGTTGCTACCAACGCGATGGACGGCTGGAAAAATAAGCCTCAATCGCTGCAGCGTGCTCTTTTCCGGTCCACGTGGCGACGAAGCGTTTTCGTTCTTCGCCCATGAGCGAAAGCGGCGCGCTGCGGGCGGCGCGAAGCAACGCTTTCATCTCTGCGACCGCGTTCGGTGCGCCGAGCGCGATGTCGTGCGCCCAAGCGAGCGCGAGCGCGACCGATGCGCCGCGATCGGCGACGTAATCGACGAGGCCGAGCGCCCGAGCTTCCATTGCCGTGACTTCGTGCGCCGTGAAAAGCAAACGCGCCGCTGTCGAGTGACCGACGATCGAGATCAAACGGGGGATCGATCCCCACGCCGT
>JBDTFL010000345.1:0-5195 GCA_039937955.1 Polyangiaceae bacterium
AGAGATCGACCTTGACCCCTTCCAAAAATTCGGCCGGATCTTTCAGCTCTTTTTGCCACTCCATCAACTGCCGGAGCCAGCCGAAACGCTGCGCATCTTGCTCGGCGATGCCTCCGCCGATTTTCTCTTTGTACTTCCAGTGCGCGGCAATTCCGCGCTCGGCCACGCGATGCATCTCGTGCGTGCGGATTTGAATTTCGATGCGCTCGCGACCGGGTCCGATGACCGTGGTGTGCAGCGACTGGTACATGTTCGGTTTCGGAAGCGCGATGTAGTCCTTGAAACGACCGGGCAGCGGCGTCCATTTCGAGTGGATGACGCCGAGCGTGGCGTAACAATCCGAGACGCTCTCCACGATCACGCGAAACGCGATGGTGTCGTGGATGTCCTCGATCGCGCACGACTGCGCTTTCATCTTTCGCCACACCGAATAGAGGTGCTTCGCGCGACCCGTCACGTCGGCGGCGAAGCCTTGCTCCGCCAAACGACCCGCGAGCGTTTTACAGACCTCGGCGATGTACCGGTCGCGTTCTTTTTTGGTCTTGTTGACCGCGCCTTGAACCTCTTGGTAGCCGTCCGGCTCCAAATATTTGAACGACAGATCCTCGAGCTCGCTCTTGAACGACTGCATTCCAAGGCGATTGGCGAGCGGCGCGTAGATCTCCATCGTCTCGCGCGAGATGCGCTCTTGCGAGTCGGGGCTCATGAACTGCATCGACCGCATGTTGTCGACGCGGTCGCAGAGCTTCACGAGGAGCACGCGAATGTCGCGCGCCATGGCCACGACCATCTTGCGAAAGTTCTCCGCCTGACGATCTTCTTTGGAGGTGAAGTTGATCTTCGAAAGCTTGGTGACGCCATCCACCAACGTCGCGACCTCCGCGCCGAACTCGCGCTCGATGTCTGCGGTGGATGCCAACGTGTCCTCGACGACGTCGTGCAAAAGTCCCGCGCACACGCTCGCGGTGTCGAGCTTCAGCTCGGTGATGATCCCTGCGACGCGCGCCGGGTGGATGAAATACGGCTCTCCACTCTTACGCTTCTGCCCGCTATGCGCTTGATAGCTATAGGCATAAGCGCGCTGGATCATGTCGCCGTCGCAAAGCGGCTGATAAGCCTGCACGCGATGGATGAGTTCTTCGGCTTGGAGCATATGCGACGCTACGACCATGGAAAGTAACACCGTGCTAGGGGATCAGCAATGCCGCCCCAAGCGCGCAACCCTATTAAAAGCAGGCAATTATTCGCATGAGCGTTGACTCACCACAGTTGATCGCGCTTCGAGCACGAAGCGCTCCTAAGCCGACCGCGGGACGAACGTGAGGCGAGCGGGCGTCTATGTGCACTTTCCGTGGTGCTTAGCGAAGTGCCCGTACTGCGACTTCGTAAGCTTTGCGAGTGAGCGCGACACCATCGATCACGCGGCATATGCCGACGCGATTTTGCGCGAGCTCGAGGCGCGAGCACCTCTTTTGGATGGTCACGTGATCGAAACGATCTTTTTTGGCGGAGGCACGCCGAGCTTGTGGGCAGCCGAAGAGCTGGGACGCACGCTCGCCGGAATTCGCAAGACGCTGACGTGCGCGAGCGACGTGGAGATCACCGTCGAGTGCAATCCAACCTCGCTCGATCACGACAAAGCGCAGGCGCTCGTCGATCAGGGCGTGAATCGATTTTCGATCGGCGTGCAGGGTTTGGATGCCGAGCGTTTGAAATTTTTGGGACGAAAGCACGATCCGGCGGGCGCCATCAAATCGGTGAAAGAAGCGCTCGACGTGGCACGCGGCGCTGGCGAAAAAAATGTTCGCGTGTCGGCCGACCTGATTTTTGCTGTGGCCGAGGAGACGCCGGAGACCGGGAAAAATGAGGCGATTACGCTCTCCGAGCTCGGGCTCACCCACCTCTCTTGTTACGAGCTCACCATCGAGCCCGGCACGCAATTCGGTGAGCTCGCCAAACGCGGACGACTCCCGCTCGCCGAAGATGGCCGGACAACGGAAGCATTTTTGGCGATCGACGACGCGCTCACCGCTCGCGGATTTCACCACTACGAA
Source organism: Polyangiaceae bacterium (assembly GCA_039937955.1). Classification (GTDB taxonomy): domain Bacteria; phylum Myxococcota_A; class Polyangia; order Polyangiales; family Polyangiaceae; genus JAICXU01. The sequence continues at coordinate 2,055 of JBDTFL010000345.1, forward strand.
ATCAGCAACTACGCAAAGCCCGGCAACGAGGCACGCCACAACTTGGGTTACTGGAACGGCGATCCGTATCTCGGTCTCGGCTGCGGCGCATATGGCACCGTTCCTAACGGAGAAAGCAGCGTTCGCTATCGCAACCTCATCGACCCGAAAAAGTACGTGGAATCTACACGCAATGTGATTTCGGGAATGGTGGGTGAAGGCGACGGCCTGTCCGTGTCGAGCGAGGTCCTCGACGGCGAAACGTTGATGCGCGAACGCATCATGCTCGGACTGCGATTGGAGCGCGGCGTCGACCTCGGAGCAGCGGCGCGATCGGTCGGAGTCGAGCCTTGGCCGAAAGACCGCCTCCGTGAAGCCGAAAAATTGATCGAGCGCGGCCGAATCGAACGCGTCGGCGACCGCATCCGAATCCCCAAGCCCTCGTGGATCTTCGCAAACGACACAGCGGCGCGCTTGTTTTAAAGGCTTTTCGCGCTAAGGTGCCGCTCGATGCGCCTTTCATCGCTGTGCGGAGTCGTGATCGTTTCCGTTTTCGGTTTCGCTGTCGTTGCATGCAGCGCGAAACACGCGTCGGACTTCGGCGACAACCCCGATGGCGGAGCGAGCGGCGCGGTCGGTGACGGTGGATCGAGCGGCTCGCTCACGAACACCGATTCGGGCACGGGCGGAACGAGCGGCACCGCCGGCCCAGGTGAAGTGTTCGGGCACAGCTCCGACACGCTCTACAAGCTCGACCCCACCACCAACACCGTCACGACCATCGGAAAATTTTCAGGCATCGACACGAGCTGCGATCTCAACGAAGGCATGTGGGACATCGCGCTCGACAAAGACGGCAACATGTACGGCTCGGTGGAAACCGAAGGCAGCGGCTGCTCGTCGACTGGCGGCGAGATCGTGAAGATCGACAAGACGACCGCAGCCACGACCGTGATCGGCACGTCCTCGAGCGTGTTTCCCAATTCACTCAGCTTCGTACCGGCCGGCACCATCGACCCGTCGAACGAAGTACTTGTAGGATACAACGGTGCAACCTACGTGCGGATCGATCCGACGAGCGGCGCCGTCAGCACCATCGGTAGCTTGAATCCGAACGTCACCGGTCAGACTTGGTATTCGTCCGGCGACATCGTCTCGATCATCGGCGGCAAAACGTATTTGACCGCCACGCTCGATTCGAGCGGGAGCAGCGGCAACGACTCGATCTTGGAGGTCGATCCGGTCACCGGAAAGGCGCTGATAGTGATCGGCGAGGTCGGCTTCGGAAAAGTATGGGGACTGGGATTTTGGGCTGGAACGGCTTACGGCTTCGACGAAGGCGGCGATCTTTTTTCGATCGATCTGACGAGCGGCGCGAGCACCAAAATTCCGCTCGGCGGCAGCATCAGCAACGTCTCGTTCTTCGGCGCCGGCAACACCACGGCTGCGCCGCTTGTTCCGCCACGCTGAAACGGAAACGCGTTACGCTCCCCAAGCGGCCATGTCGGAAAAATGGGAATACCGCCCGGGAACGCTGATCCCGGGGACGAAATATCAAGTCGTCCAAAAGCTGGGCGCCGGCGGTATGGGCACCGTCTACGAGGTGGAAGACGTGAGCGTCGAGCGACGCTTCGTCTTGAAGACCATCCACGTGAAGTACGCGGCGCATCAAGTTGCGGTCGACCGATTCGTGCGCGAGGCGAAGGCGCTCGGAAAGCTCGAGCACAAAAATATCGTGCAGGTCATGACGGCCGGCGTGACCGGCGACGCGCTGCAGCTCCGGTATTTCGTGATGGAAAAGCTCACCGGACATTCGCTGCGCACGGTGATCGACAGCAAAGGCGCGCTGCCGCTGAGCGCCGCGTGCCTCTTCATGATCGAGCTGATGGGCGCTCTGAATTGTGCGCACGACGCCGGCATCGTGCATCGCGACATCAAGCCTGAAAATATTTTCATCGCACGCGATTCGTCCGGCGTGACGACGCTCAAACTCCTCGATTTCGGGATCATGACGAGCACCGGCACGCGCACCGTCGACCGCAAAGGCTTCATGGGCACCGCGCGCTATTCGTCGCCCGAGCAAATGTCGGAAGGCCACGACGCAACGCCGCAGAGTGATTTGTATTCTGCAACTTTGGTTTTTTACGAGCTCGTTTGCGGCATCGGTCCGTTCGACGACCTGTACGAAATTCCCGAGCTGATGGAGGCGCATCGCGTGAGGCCGCCGCCGCCGCCGTCGAAATTTCGTCGCGGAATTCCGACGTCGCTCGAAGATCTGATCTTGCGTGGTTTGGCTAAAAAACCAGAGGATCGTCAAGCCGACGCATTTTCGTACGCGGAAGAAGTGAGTCGCATTTTGCAGGAGCTGCGGAGCTCGAGCGGCTCGAATGCCGTCGCCGCTCCGCCCACGCCGCGCGTTGCACCGCCACCCGCGACCACACTCGACGCGTCGTTTGCGCCAGCGCCTCCGCCCGCACCGCTCGACCCTCCAGAGACGAGAAACCGTCCGATCATTTCGATGACCGACATCGATCAGCAAGCCGCTCAGGATTTCGCGCGCGTCTCCAGTCCTCGCATCTCGAGCCCCCGACTCTCGCGGGAGAAGCTCGACGAGCCCGGAACGATGGGCGCCACGCACTCGACGATGCCCGGGCTTCCGACGAATAAAAATCGTGCTTGGATTTTCGTCGGCGTCGCCGCCTTGCTCATCGCAGGTGGCGCTTTTGCGACGATGAAATCGCGGAGCAACGCGTCGCCCAAAGGCTCGGCTACCGAATCGGCACCACCGCCCGCGACCATTCCGCAAGCGACGGCACAAAGTCCGAGCGCAGGTTTACCCGCAGAAACAGCACCGATCGTGATAGGGAACCCCTCCCCCGGGGTGAATCCATCACCGTCGGCAAACGCGTCGGCAAGCTCGGCGACGTCGGCCCAAATCAAAACACCTTCGTCGTCTCCCGCAAAAAATAAATCACCGAAGCCGGCGGGCTCGAAAGACGACGTGCCGTGGCAAACGACGCGTTTGCCTGGCTCGGGACTCTAGAAAAATCAGCCGGCACACGCGTACGGCTCGTTCACCCAGACGCCGTCGATGCATTCGATGTCGACGCTGTCGGGCATCGAGCAGTCGCCGTAAAAGCAAAGCGTTGCCGAACCGGGTTG
>JBDTFL010000346.1:0-4203 GCA_039937955.1 Polyangiaceae bacterium
GCTCGGCTATCACGGCGCGTATCGCGACGCGCTCAGCGCAACGGCAGACGGCGGCGTGCTCATCGTACGTGCGTCTACTTACGGTGGAGCAGCCGTGGCCGACGTCATTTGGCCAGGCGATCTCGACAACGGGTTCGAGCACCGCGGCGATTCCGAAAATGGAAAGCTCGTGGTCGGCGGGCTTCCCGCCTCGCTGGTCGCCGCACAATCGCTCGCGACCAGCGGCTTCCCGCTCTACGGCGCCGACATCGCCGGCTATCGCGGTAGCGTGCCGAGCAAAGAGTCTTTGCTCCGTTGGGCCGAAGCCTCCGCGCTGTCGATGGTGATGCAGCTCGGGCCGGGCGAGAAGAAATACCCTTGGAACTACGACTCAGAAACAGTTGCAATCTACACACAATTGGCGCAGCTGCATCAGAAGCTCATTCCGTATTTGGCGGCGCTTCTCTCGGGCGCGCAGCAAAAAGGAACGCCGCCCATCGAGTCGTTGCCGCTCGTCTTCCCCGCCGACGCAGACGCGAAGGCAGTTGCCGACGACGAGTACATGCTCGGCCCATTTCTGCTGTGTGCGCCGGTCGTGTATGCAGGCGTCACCTCACGCGTCGTGCATCTTCCGCCGGGCACGTGGTTCTCGTGGTGGAATGGCGCGCGCTTAGACGGCCCGACCTCGGCGACCATGCCCGCGCCAATCGGACAGCCGCCGCTCTTCGTGCGTTCGGGCGCAATCTTGGCGACGCTGCCCGACGGCATCGACACGCTCTTCGCGTCGAATGATCCGTCGACCATGAGCGCGAGCAGCATGGCGCAGTTTGCCGAAGCGTCGGCATGGGTGAGCGGCAGTGCCAGCGCGCGCACGCTGGACGGTGGGCTCATTGCGGTCGTCGACGACGCGTCGGGCGTCACCATCAACTGGACGCCGTCAGCCTCCGGAAGATTTTTGACGATGACGATCGATCTCAGCGCGCGCACCGGAAAGACTGCGCCGCTCACCGCCGTCAGCCTGTCGTCGGACGCGATCACGAGCGCAGCGTCGGAGGCCGCAGTGCGTAGCGCCACCGGAAGTGCCTATTTTTTAGCAGGAAATAAGCTCATCGTGCGCGTCGACGGTGCGAACGCCGTGCTCGTTCGCTAAAGTCACTTTCCGCCATCACGTCCCTGAATCGAGGAAGCCGATGCGCCTTTTGATTGCCGATGCGTTTCCGGAAAAAATTCTGTCGACTCTGAAGTCGGGGCTGGAGGTCGACTATCGCCCGCAGCTCACCGCCGAGGAGCTCCCCGCAGCCATCGGTGACGCGCCGATCGTGATCGTACGAAGCACCAAAGTCACACGAGCAGCCATCGACGCCGGCAAGAAATTGGAGCTCATCATTCGTGCTGGCGCGGGTGTCGACAACATCGACGTCGCGGCTGCGAGCGAACGCGGAATCTACGTCGCCAACTGTCCTGGAAAAAATTCCGTCGCGGTGGCGGAGCTCACCATGGCACTGCTGCTCGCGCTCGATCGTCGCGTCGCGGATCAAGCCAGCGACTTGCGCGCCGGCAAATGGAACAAAAAGCTCTACAGCGAAGCGGACGGCCTCAAAGGCAAATCCCTGGGAATCTACGGCTTCGGCGCGATCGGCCGGCTCGTCGCGAAACGCGCGCAAGCGTTCGACATGAAGGTGTCGTGCTTCAACGTGCCGGAGCTCACCGACGAAGAAGCCGCCGACCTCGACGTCGAAGTGTGCAAGACGCCGAACGAGCTCGCCGCCAAATGCGACGTGATCTCGATCCACGTCCCTGGCACCGGCGACACCAAAGGCATCTGTGGCGAAACATTTTTCGCGCACATGAAACCGGGCAGCATCTTCATCAACACCAGCCGCGGCAGCATCCACAACGAGGCGGCGCTTCTCCAAGCGATGCGCGACAAAAAACTGCGCGTGGGTCTCGACGTCTTCGGCAACGAGCCCGCCGCTGGCACCGCGGAATTTTTACCGGAGATCGCGAAGCAACCCTGCTTCGTCGGCACGCATCACGTCGGCGCGAGCACCGAGCAAGCGCAAAATGCGATCGCGACTGAGTGCGCTCGAATCGTGGGTGAGTTCACGAGCACCGGCATCGCTCCCAACGTCGTCAACATCGAACGGCATTCGACCGCTAAAACAAGGCTGATCGTGCGTCACTACGACAAAGTCGGTGTGCTCGCGAACGTGCTCGGCGTCATCCGCAATCACGGCGGCAACGTCGAGCAGATGACCAACACGATGTTCGACGGCGCCAAAACGGCAGTCGCCGTCGTTCGACTCTCCGGCGCGCCGAGCGAAAAAATGCTCGAGGAGATCGCGCTCCTGAAAGATCAAGTCATTCAGGTGGACGTCAAAGGCGTCGAGTAACGACCTGTCTGCCGCTGCTGTCTGCCGTTGGAGCGGCAGTGACTGCCGGTAGAACGGCAGCTATCTGCCGCTGACGAGCTTCTCGACGAGCGCGACGTACTTCGTCATGGCGTCGTCTTTGCTGATGCCTTTGCGTTCCGACCACGCGTCGTATTTTGCGCGACCCTTGAAATCCATCATGCCGGGCCGCTTGCCGTCGACGTCGCCGACGGTCGCCTGCTTGTAGAGTGCATACAACTCGAGGAGGAACTCGTTCGAGGGCGTCGAGGCGAGCGTCTTGACTTTGGCTTGCGCGGCTTCGAAATCGTCTTTGGTGGCCATGGCGTCATCGTACGGGAAAAATAGGTCAAAAGCCGAGCTACGCGAAGGCGTCTAGCTGCCGAGCTACGCGAAGGCGTCTAGCTGCCTCACTTCGCGAGCTTCCAAATTTGTCCGTAACGATTGCCCCAATAGATGGCGTCTTTGTCACCGGCGACGATGGCGCGCGGATTGTCGCCGTCCGATGCGCCGGTCGAGAGGATCGTTGCCGCGCCGCCGTCTTCTCCGCAACCGCTGAGTGGACAGCGAAACACGTGACCGTCGGTCTGAACCGAGATGTCGCCTTCGTCTGCGATGTACATATAGGTCGTGTCGACCGCGATGCCGGCGGGCACGTGCAAAAAGCCTCCGCTCGCGAGGATCGACGGCGTGGCGCCGCCGGACGTAGAGACCGATTGAACGGATGGTGCGCCGACGTCGGGCGCGGACGTGAAGTAGATCGTGTTGTTGAAGAGTGCCATCTGATCGGCCTCGACGAGCGAGATGTTGGAGCCGGACGCGGACGACTCATTCGTCTTGATGATGCCGGTGTTCGTCGCAGCGTAGACATTTTGGGCGCCGTCGATGAGCACGTAATTGACGGTCGTGTCGGCGTTCGCGAGCGTCGACTTCATGGAGCCGACGATGAAGTCCGCACGAACCTCGTGAAATTCGCTGCCGAGCCCGCCGTCCGTGAGGTTGTCGTAGCCGTAGACCAAATCGTTGCCGTCGTACGCGAGCCCTTTGACGTCGAAGCTCTGCAAAAATAACGTGTCGCTTCCTTGGAACGGCAGGCATCCGGCGGTGGTGTCGCACTTCGCGATTCCGCCTTGATAGTCGTTGCCCTCGTACAGCGACGCGTTGAGCGCAACGAAGAGCGTCGTTCCGGAAACGGCGAGTTGGTACGGGTAGATGATCTTGAAGTTGCCGCCGTCGCCATCGTCGAATTTGCCGAGCACGTGACCGGGTGTTGCAGCATCTGCCTGATTTTTGGCGACCTTCGCGACACTCGAGATTGGAAGGTCGGAGCGTGCGTTCGTGAAGTAGAGCGTCGTCGCATCTTCGACCATGTAGCGCGGTGCGAGGTTCGTGAGGTCGTCGACGACGAGCACCGGCTGACAGCTGCGCGCGCTGCATTTGCCGCCGAGACAATCGTGGCCGCACGCGCCGCAGTTCTTCGGGTCCGACGTGAGGTCGGCGCCCGCGCAGGTGGAAGATGCTTCCGAATTGCCGTCGTCTGATGCGCCGTCGCCGTTCGATCCGTCGCCGCCAACGCTGCCGTCTCCGCCCACGGAGTTGTCGAGCGTTGGATCCGTCAATCCGAGCAACGCGCTGCACGCAACGAGCGACACGCCTGCTGAAACGGCGATCGCAAATCGCGCCATTTTACCGAGTGAATCGAGTCTGCTGAAGATTACGCGTGTTCTCACCACGCACCTCCGAACGTGAAATTCGCGCCCGAGCCGTTCGGCGTGAGCCTCAATCCGACGGTCTTCGTTTCCGAGCCGGGTTTCGGTGCCGTGAGATAAAGCAC
>JBDTFL010000347.1:0-9875 GCA_039937955.1 Polyangiaceae bacterium
CAGGCGAGCGGCCTCGACGATTTCGAGATGGGCGGCTACCCCGCGGTCAACGACGCGCTCCACGGATTTTTGCGCGACGACACCTGGGTGCTCGGCGGAAAAATTTATCGCGTCTCGGCTCGCCCCGTCGAATACGACGTCACGCAGCCGCCAGCCGGAGCCATCGTCGGCTTGCGTTTGATCGATCCGAAATTCGTCCAAGATCTCTCCAAGCTCACACGCACGAACCTCGCGTTTTACGCGGCCGGAATGCGTGTCGCGTCGGCGTCGGGCGTCGAAGGCTTCGATGAGCGTTGGCTCGACGAGGTCACGACCGCCATTCCGCAAGTCGAGGCGGACAAGACGTATCAAGACACCGGGCACTCGCCACTCCGCACCTTCGACGACAATAATTTAGGTGCAATGTACACACGTTTCGACGGCGACGCGTGGCTGCAACGCGCCGGTTTCGCGGTTGCTCGTCAACGCGTTTCGATCAACGGCCCGATGGGATTTTTCAGCAGCGCGGACGACAAAGACAAGCAGAGCGTGTCGTGGGCGCTCCTCGCGTTGGTCGGTGTCCTGAGCATCGGCCTCGGCGTTCTCTTCACGTTCCTCGAGCACACGATGCCGATGAGAGAGATGCGTTCGCAGGCCGATCGTCTGAAGCGCGGCGACATCGATCTCTTGCAGCTCGCGCGGTTCCGCGGCGGCTATCGTCCCATCGCGCAGGATCTCAACAACGGCATCGAGCGCGTCGCTGAAAAAGGTGGCGGAGCCCCGAGAAAACAAGCTGATTTGGAATCCATTCTCGGACCCGTTCCGGCGCAACCTTCGATGAGCGCTTTCTCGTTCCCGAATGCTGCTGGTGACGCGAGCCAGCCTTCGGCACCGGAGCCTTCGGGGCCGCGCCCGTTCGTTCCGCCGGCCAGTGCTGGTTTGGGAGGAGGCGTGGGCGGGCCGAACAAGCAGCCGCCGCCCGCCGGCAAGGGACTGGTCAACGGTCCAGGCTCGGCTCCAAGCATCGAGGGTGGGCCTCCGCGTTTTCCTCAGCGCGAGCCGCCGTCGCGGCCGGTGCAAATCATTCCGGGTGGCGGGCAGCCGACGCATCCGGGAATCGGCCAGCCGGCCACTCAGCCGCAGCATCGTCCGCAGTCCTCGCCGGATCCACTTCAGCGTCCGGCAACGCTTCCCACGACCGTCGGTGGTTTGAGCCAAGATGCGCTGGATGCCCTGAAAAATGCGGAGAATATGCGCCCGCAGGCTGCTTCCGACGCCGACTCCGAAGAAGCAACCGCGATCGCGCGCGTTCCGGAGGAGGTGCTCGCGCGAGCCACGGGCGAGCACAAAGTTGCGCGTCAAGACGAAGAGTCACGTGATTGGCTCGCGGTGTACGAATCGTTCATTCGCACGAAGAAGCAGTGCGGTGAGCCGACCGACGGTCTCTCGTTCGAAAAGTTCCAGCACACGCTGAAGAAGAATCGTGATGCGCTCATCCAGCGACACGGATGCAAGACGGTACGATTTTCTGTGTACGTCAAAGATGGACGCGCGTCGCTCAAGGCGACACCCGTAAAAGATTGAGAAAGACTGAGAAGGATGACCGCAGCACTTTCTCACGAAGCGAAGTCGAACAATTGGAGTGCCCGTGACTGATTTCCCGAAAACGATGCCGAAGACACCGCCGATTAAGTTGAAGAGGCCTTCTCTCGCATTTGCCTTCACGCTGCTCGCGGCCATGGCTTCGGGAGAACGAACGGCGCACGCGACGAACGTGACCGAGTTTCCGGACAACGGCTCCGAGCAAATGGCGCGCGGTGGTGCGTGGGTAGCGCGGGCGTCCGATCCGCTCGCTGCGTTCTACAACCCTGCAGGCCTTGCCGGACAGAACACGCGGCTCACGTTGCAACTCAACATCAACACGACGCACACGTGTTTTACCCGACAAAAATCGGCATTTGATACAACGCAAGAGCCGCTCGCAGACGCCAACGGAGTTTTTCCGCGCGTGTGCAACGACATCGCGCCGTTTCCCGATCCGCAGATCTGTCTCACGTACAAGATCAACGACCGCATCGGCGCCGCGTTTTTGTTCGTCGCTCCGAGCGCGGCAGGAACGGCAACCTGGCCGCGCTTCATCAACGGTCAACCGTCTCCGAACCGTTACTTGCTCACCGACTCGAACACCTTTTTCGTCACGCCCACGCTCGCCATCGGCGGCGAGGTGATCGACGGATTGCGTCTCGGCGCGAGCTTTCAGTGGGGCATCGCGAAAGCAAAATTCGCGACCGGCGCTCCGGCGCTCAATCAAGAGAACGCATCGCGCGGCAACGACGTCGAGTCGACCATCATCGCGTCCGATTATTTCGTTCCGGGCTTCACGCTCGGCGCGCTCTACAGCCCGACCGACTTTTTGGACATCGCCGGTTGGTACAAATGGAGCGACTCCATCAAAGCGCGCGGTGACGCATACACGCAGGCGAACTACTACTCGCCGCAAGTCGCTTCCGGAAATACGAGCGGCATCAAAGACGGCGACACATCACTTGCAGACTGCAACTTCGGAAGCGGAACGGCTTGCGGCGCCGGAAATAACGCCTTTTTGCACATCGCCGTGCCCATGGAAGCGAAGCTCGGATTTCGCTACCACAAGCCGCGTCACAAACGGGAGGTGACCGTCGACAACAACACCGGCCAGGTCATCAAGAAGAGCCACACCCGTGACCCCATCGCCGACGACGCCTACGACATCGAGCTCGACGGCACCTGGGCGAACAACAGCCAGCTCGACGCGATCGAAATTCGTTTCCCCGGCGACGCCAACCAAAACGGCGTCATCCCCGTGAACGGCACCGGCGGATCACTGCCGCCCATCACCGATCAACCCGTGAATTACAAAGACGTTTACGGTCTTCGTCTCGGCGGCGACATCAACATCTTGCCGGATCAGCTCGCACTTCGCGCGGGTACATTTTTCGAAACCAAAGCGCAGGACAGTCAGTATCAAACGCTGGCATTCATGGGTGGTCAGCGCTTCGGTCTTGCCGGCGGCGGTACGTATCGCATCAAGCTCGATCGCGTGAAAAAGAACGCGATCGAGGTCTCGCTCGGCTACGAGCACGTCTTCGTCGGAACACAATCGAACGACAATGCCTACGGCGTCGGCGTGAGCTCGATCGCAGGAACGGCGTGCAACCCCCCCTCCAATGCACAGAATGGTTACAACTGTGCGGACGGCCGCCAGAAGTACCGCGTCAACTGGCCGACCAACTTGGGCACGATCACCAACTCGGTGAACGTGATCAACATCGGCGTCAGTTACAAATTCTAGAGTCGCAAAAAGAAAAGGCATCGGAATGGATCCGCGCAAAGTCATCATCATCGGTTCGGGGCCTGCAGGGCACACGGCGGGGATCTACGCGGCGCGAGCGAATCTGAAGCCGCTCATGTTCGAGGGCATGGTCAAAGGCGGAATTCCCGGCGGTCAGCTCATGATCACGAACGACGTCGAAAATTATCCGGGCTTCCCGTCGAAGGTGACGGGCCCGGATTTGATGAAGGCGTTTCGTGATCAGTCGCTGCATCAAGGCGTGGAGATTCAGACCGAGGACGTCTACAAGGTCGATTTTTCTCGCACGGAATCCAAATGGCTCCGCCTCTGGATCGGCGACGACAAGATCGAGCATCACGCCCAAACGGTGATCATCGCGACCGGCGCGCAGGCCAAATGGCTGAATTTGGAGAGCGAGCACGCGCTCAAAGGACGCGGCGTTTCGGCGTGCGCCGTGTGTGACGGCGCCTTCTTCAAGAATCAAGATGTCGCGGTCGTTGGCGGCGGTGACACGGCGATGGAAGAGTCGATGTATCTCTCCGGCATTTGCAAGAGCGTGACGCTGCTTCATCGTCGCGACGAGTTTCGCGCGAGCAAGACGATGCAACAGCGCGTGCTCGAGAACCCGAAGATCAAGGTGCTCTACAACACCGGCGTCGAAGAAATTCTCGATGTCGGCAAAAACGAAGTCACCGGCGTTCGCGTGAAAAATTTGAAGACCAACGAGGTCAGCGAGCTTCCGGTCACCGGATTTTTCGTTGCCATCGGTCACACGCCGAACACCGATCTCTTCACCGGTCAGCTCGACATGCACGACAACGGCTACTTGAAGACCAAGCCGGGAACGACGCAGACGAATATTCCGGGCGTATTCGCGAGCGGAGACGTTCAAGATTTCGTGTATCGCCAGGCCGTCACTGCTGCTGGAACCGGTTGCATGGCGGCGCTCGAAGCCGAGCGTTGGATCGCCGCGAACGGCGCACACTAGTCAGCGTTTTTTCCAAACCGCCGCGAGCTCGGTTCGCGAGCCAACTTTCATCTTCATGCGCGCACGATGCAGCGCCGCGGTGACCGACCCCAACGTCAGTCCCAACATGTAGGCGATCTCTTTGTCGCGATGACCCATCGCAACGAGCGCACACACGCGACGCTCGCGCGGCGAAAGGTCGGCGCGTGGCTCGACCTTCGATGTGTTTTTTATCGCCAACAAGAACCGCTTCCCGTCGGTGTCGAAGTGATCGACGAGCGACCAACGACCGGCCACGAGGCCTTTCCAAATTTCGAGCGCCTTCTCGGGATCGCGACGCAGCTTGGTGGCGTGGGCACGTCGTCGTCGGCCATCCTGCAACGATTCATGCTTGTTTTTAGCGGTATTTCGCGCGTGCAGTATTTTTCCATCGGGCGTCATGATCGCCTCGGCCTCATCGACCAATCGTGCGCGATCGCCTAGGCGCAGTCGTCGCCCCGCGGACATGTGCACCGCGACGCGCTCCAGCAAACCGAGGTGGCGTGGCGAAAGCATTCGGCGCTGCGGCAAACCGATCGAAGCGCACATGCCTCGACCCGCCGGGTCTGCGGCGACAATGCCGACGCTGTCGACGACGGGCCCGAGCCAGAGCTCCCGCCAAGCGGTGTTCAATTTTTCCAAATCGTGAACGGGAGATACGTACGTCATGGCGGTGCCGGCTCCGGTTCGACCGAAGAGGCGCGCCAACAATTTCGGCGATATTTTCTGCCGCGCATCGAGCCAGGTGTCGACCGCCGCATGCGCGCCAGTGACATGCGCCGAGTGAATGGCGTCGAAGACCAAGCCGCCGTCGGCAACGAAGTGCCAATCGTATTCGAACCACGTGCATGTTTCGGCCCCCGGATTCAGACGCACGAGGAGCGACATGAGATGGCTTCGCCACGCTTCGTACGTAGCGTCCGTGCTGTACGCGGCTGCCAAAAGCTCCACGACGAGCTCTTCTTCGATCACCTTTACGTTTCCCCCTCGGCGTATCGTCACACGAAATCTCGTGCTCCGAATCGCGCGGCGAGCTCCGCCCGCGAAGAGACACGGAGCTTCTTCATGATCGCGGCGACCTGATTGGCGACCGTACGCGGTGAGACGTTCCGTTCTCTTCCGATTTGCGCGTTGCTCGAGCCACGAGCTACGGCGAGCGCGACGTCGCGTTCGGCTTCGGTGAGCCGGGTTGGACGTTTGGGTGTGAACGAAAGAAGCGCGACCTCGCCGTCTCCGGATCGCAAAACGCGACACGAGAGGTCGGTCGGCGGCGCGCCGTTATTTCGCGTCCCTTGCACGATCGAAAAATACCACACACTGGTCCCGCGCCCAGCTGGCCTCGTGATGGAATAAAAATGACTACGAAAAATTTCACAGGTCGTACGAGCAGCACCGAAAAGAAATGACCATGGAACCTGATCGCGAATTCCGCGATGTTAGTGGTCAGAGACCGGGGCGGTAGCTGCATCAGAACAGCAGGGCCCGATAGGGATTTTCACGCAGCGGAAGCGTTGCGTGAATCTCCCGGTTCGGCTGCATCGCCTTCGACACGCGACGCGAGAGGCCTCGTGGAGCACGATCTCCCGAAGGTCGTTCAGGCCTCGTGGATAACCACGAGGCACGATCTCCCGAAGGTCGTTCAGGCATGTTACGAAAAGAGGTCGTGACGCTCGCCACTCTTCGAACGCGCTCGAGCGGCCTTCTTCTTCATCCGACGAGCTTGCCAGGCGAGCATGGCTCCGGCGATCTCGGTAGGGGCGCACACGCGTTCGTGGATTTTCTTTCGCGCGCCAAGCAAGCGTGGTGGCAAATGTTGCCGGTTGCTCCGCCCGGTTACGGCGAGTCGCCGTACAGCGCGCAGTCCGCGTTCGCCGGCAGCCCCTGGCTCGTGAGCTTCGAGCCGCTGGTCGACGCGAAATGGCTCGAGCCCGAGGCGATCGCAAATCCGCCCATTTTTTCGAGCGATCGCGTCGACTTCGCGCCGATGTCGACGCATCGCGAGCAATTGCTGCGTCTCGCACATGCAGCATTCATTCGTAAACAGAACGAGGCGCAGCTCGAAAAATTCTGTGCGCGCGAGGCTCATTGGCTGGAGGATTTTTCTTTGTTTCGCGCGCTGAAGAAAGCGCACGGCGGCGCCGCTTGGACGAAATGGGAGGCGCCGATGCGCAATCGCGATGCGAAGGCATTGGCGCGCGCGCGCTTCGATCTCGAGGAAGACATTGCGTTCGAGAAATTCGTGCAGTGGAATTTCGATTTGCAGTGGCGCACCCTGAGGGCTCACGCGAAATCGAAGGGCGTTGCGCTCATCGGCGACATTCCGATCTTCGTCGCGCACGACAGCGCCGACGTTTGGCAGCATCCGGAGAATTTTTTCTTGGGGGAATCCGGTGAGCCGACATTCGTCGCCGGTGTGCCGCCCGACTATTTCAGTGCGACCGGCCAGCGTTGGGGAAACCCGCTCTATCGCTGGAAGACCCTGAAAAAAAGCGGTTACGCGTGGTGGGTCGCTCGTTTCAAGGCCATGCTTTCGCGCTTCGACGCCGTGCGCATCGATCACTTCATCGGCTTCCAACGTTACTGGCGCATCCCCGGATCCGACGCGACTGCGGTGAACGGAAAATGGATGAAGGGTCCGAGCGCGGATTTTTTCGCGACGGTCGAACGCGAGCTCGGCAAGCTGCCACTCATTGCAGAAGACTTGGGAGCAGCGACGCCCGCGGTGTTTCGCCTCCGCGATCAATTCGCGTTTCCGGGAATAAAAATTCTCCAATTCGCATTTGGCACCGATGCCAACGCCGACTCGTTCTTGCCGCACAACTATCGACGTCCCGCCGTCGTCTATACGGGCACGCACGACAACGACACGACGGTTGGCTGGTTCCACGATCGCGGCGAAAGCGGAACGCGATCATCTCGGCAAATCGAGCACGAGCAGCAAGCGGTGCTCGCTTATCTCGGCGTCGACGATGGCTCTGAAATCAACTGGCGTATGATCCGTGAGGCCATGCACTCGATCGCGAATCTGTCTATTTTTCCCGTGCAAGATGTGCTCGGTCTCGGATCGGAAGCCCGCATGAATCGACCCGGCGAAGGGGCAGGGAATTGGTCGTGGCGCCTACAACCCGGCCAGCTCGGCGAAAATCACGCGGAGCGTCTCGCGTCGCTAGCCACCATTTATGGTCGTGCCCGATGACGATGAAACGAAAAGATCGAACGTACAAAAGCGCCGGAGTCGCTGATGATCCGACTTGGTACAAAGACGCGGTCATCTACGAGCTGCGCGCTCGCTCGTACTTCGACGCGAACGACGACGGGATGGGCGACTTTCTCGGAACGGCGGCGAAGCTCGATTACTTGCTCGACCTCGGCGTGACCGCGATTTGGCTTCTGCCTTTTTATCCGTCGCCGGGCCGCGATGACGGTTACGACATTGCAGACTACATGGATGTGCATCCCGACCTGGGGACGCTCGCCGACTTCGAATTTCTGCTGGCGGAGGCGCACAAGCGAAACATCCGCGTCATCACGGAGCTCGTTCTCAATCACACGTCGGATCAGCATCCGTGGTTTCAGCGCGCACGCCGCGCGAAGGCCGGATCACCCGAACGCGATTTTTACGTGTGGAGCGACACGCCCGACAAATTCACCGACGCACGCATCATCTTCAAAGATTTCGAGTCGTCGAACTGGTCGTGGGACCGCGAAGCGAACGCATATTTTTGGCATCGCTTTTATTCGCACCAACCGGATTTGAATTTCGATCATGCGCCGGTTCAGGATGCGTTGCTCAAGGTCGTCGATTTTTGGCTGGAAAAAGGGGTAGACGGCCTGCGGCTCGACGCCGTTCCGTATCTCTACGAACGCGAAGGCACGAACTGCGAAAATCTTCCGCCGACGCATGCTTTTTTGAAAAAGCTGCGCGCGCACATGGATTCGAAATTCACGGGCCGCATGCTGCTCGCCGAAGCGAACCAGTGGCCTGAAGATGCGGCGGCGTATTTCGGCGACGGCGACGAGTGCCAAATGAACTTCCACTTCCCGGCGATGCCGCGAATGTTCATGGCGATTCACATGGAAGATCGTCTACCCATCACCGACATTTTCGCGCAGACGCCGGCCATCCCCGAAAATTGTCAGTGGGCTTTGTTTTTGCGAAACCACGACGAGCTGACGCTCGAAATGGTGACCGACGAAGAACGCGATTACATGTATCGCGCATACGCGAACGAACCGTCAATGCGTCTAAATCTCGGCATTCGTCGACGACTTGCGCCGCTCGTCGGAAATGATCGCCACAAGATGGAGCTCTTGAATGGGCTTCTTTTCTCGCTACCCGGCACGCCCGTACTTTATTACGGCGACGAAATCGGCATGGGCGACAACGTCTATCTCGGAGACCGAAACGGCGTGCGCACGCCGATGCAATGGAGCTCCGATCGTAACGCCGGGTTCTCGCGGGCGAATCCGCAAAAGATGATTTTGCCGATCATCATCGACCCCGAATACCACTACGAAGCGATCAACGTAGAGAACCAGCAGCAGACACCAACGTCGCTTCTGTGGTGGACGAAACGGCTCATCGCGCTCCGCAAACGATTCACCGCGTTTGGTCGTGGGTCGATCGAATTTTTGAATCCGTCGAACTCGAAGCTGCTCGTCTTCACGCGCAAGTTCGAAGATCAGATCATTTTGGTCGTCGCGAATCTGTCGCGCTTCGTGCAGTACGCGGAGCTCGACCTCTCGGCGTTCAGAGGAATGATTCCGGTCGAGCTTTTCGGAAAGACGAAATTTCCGGCCGTCGGCGATGCGCCATACATGCTGACTTTGTCGGCGCACAATTTTTATTGGTTCTCGCTCGTTCGCCCTGGAATCGAGGCCGAACGGCGATCGCTACCCAACATCACTGCTATCATCGACAGCGTCAGCATCGACGCGCTCTTCGACGCGGACCGCGCGGCGATCGACGAAGCGATCGGCTCGTTCATCGAATGGCGCTCGTGGTTCCGCGGTCGCGATCTCGGAGTGAAGCAAGTGAGCATCGGTCATCTGTTCGCGCTTGCTCGCGATCCGATTCCGACGTTCCTCGCGCTCGTCGACGTCGAGTACGTCGACGCGCCGGCCGAAACGTACGTGATGCCGCTCGCTCTTTTGGCAACCGATGCTCAAGCCGGCGCGGAAGCTCTCATCGCGAACGTTCGCATCGACGGCGTCACGCATGCGCTGGTCGACGCCGCAGAAAATTCGGACGCCGCACGCGCGCTTTTGCAAGCGCTCAGCGCCGCACGTCGCATCGCCGCCGACGACGTGGCGATCGTCATTTCGCAGCCAAATTCAGCCGAATCGGTCGATGCTCCGCTCACCGGTGACGTCACGAAGCTCGGCCCCGACGGACACCACACCACGCTTCGCTTCGGCGATCGTTACGTGCTCACGATTTTTCGAAAGCTCGACGAGGCCGCGAGCCCCGAGCTCGACCTCGCGCCTTTCTTGAACGTCGGAGAGCTTGTACCTAAATTGCGCGAAGCCGTGGAGCTTCGGCATGCGCGCGGAGCGTCG
>JBDTFL010000348.1:0-3153 GCA_039937955.1 Polyangiaceae bacterium
ATGTGGACGGTCGGCTCCCAAAATCCGTACGCGAGCATCAATGCGCTGCTCGACGAGACGTCAGGCAGCTCGTTTGCGGAGCCGGTGATCGGCGCCGACAAGAGCACGTTCTTCTTCATGGCGATCATCGGCACCAACAAGCCGTTCATTTACGAGTCGCGCTACAACACGACGATCAACGCGTGGGCCGGGCCGAGCTCTCTCATTCAAATCGATCTGCGAAGCACAGATGCCGCGCATCGCCGCCGACCCACGGGTGCATCGGCGGATCGACGCACGCTCTTCTTTTTCGACGAGACCGAAGCCACGCCGATCCAGCGCGCGGCTTGGCGCGATTCACCGGACGTCGCGTTCTCGAAATTCGTCGACTTGAGTGGCTTGAACGAGGCTGCGCCGAGCACGCATTGCGAAACGCTCTATTATCAAGGCGCTGGACCCGCTATTTTTACTGCAGATTGAGCAGCTGTCGCTTCTCGGCACGTGAGCGTTGGCAGCGGGGGCAAAAAGAAGCTAAGGTGCCCGCGCTTTCGGTGGCCGTAGCTCAGTTGGTAGAGCGCTGGATTGTGGCTCCAGTTGTCGCGGGTTCAATCCCCGTCGGTCACCCTGATTTTCTCGCAGTTTCGTGATCGTTCCCCCGAAAGCTAGTTTGCTCTGTGCAACGACCTCTCGTCTGCGCCTCCTGCGGTGGACCGTTCCCGAAAGAAGGGCTCGACCAGGCCTGCACGTGCACCTTCTGCGGAATGGTGAACGCGCCGCCACTCGTAGTCATCACGAAGACCGTCGAGCGCATCGTGGACGTGTGCGCCGATCATGGCACGTGGTTCGATCGCACCGAGCTCGATCTATTCGTCGGAGCTCACTCAACGGCCCGCGTCGGCGAGGTGACCGCAGAAGATTTGCAAGCCGCTGGTGTCGGCGGCACGAGCAGCAAAGACGACGTCGGATTCTTCGGAGCGATGTTCGATGTGACCGGGCTCTTCGGCCGCTGAAAAAAGCATCACGGGATCTCAGGCGCGTGATCGCCAGCGCAAAATTTCACCGAGCATAACCGCGAGCAACATCGTCAAATCATAGAGGTTCCTCCGCTTGATTCCGTGCGAGCAATGCTATGTTCGCTGTCGAGATGGCGGGACCTCTGCCTGAAATCATCGCGGGTCGCTATCGTCCGATCGGCGAAATCGGCAAGGGCGGTATGGGCTCGGTCCTTCTCGTCGAGCACGTGAACACGGGTGACCGGCTCGCGATGAAGACGCTGCACAAATCATTCGGCGACAGCGCCGACATGGTCGAGCGTTTCAAACGCGAGGCGCGCGCTGCCGCGAAGATCAAAAGCGACCACGTCGTGCGCATCACCGACGCAGACGTCGCTCCGGAGCTGGGCGGCCTTCCGTTCATGGTGATGGAGGTTTTGAATGGTGAGGACGTCCGCAATCGTCTCGCCAATCGCGGTCCGTTTCCGAAAGAAGAGGTCGTCCACATTCTTTCGCAAGTCGCGCGCGCCCTCGATCGCGCTCACCAGATGGGGATCGTCCATCGCGACATCAAACCGGAAAATATTTTTCTACATACGAAGGAAGACGGCGTCGAGATTGTGAAGCTGCTCGATTTCGGAATCTCGAAGATGCTCGGCGAGACGAACGACGAGCACGCGACGCAAGCCGGAATGGTCCTCGGCACGCCGACCTTCATGGCGCCGGAGCAAGTACGAACCGGCGAAATTTCCGGGCAAACGGATATGTGGGCCGTCGGGATGGTCGCGTACAAATTGCTCGTCGGAAAAAATTATTGGCCGAAGCTGAGCACCGGCGAGCTCATGGCCTCGATCCTCGTGAGGCCGATGGAGCTCCCAACCTCGCAGCGCGACGCCGCGCATCTGGGCGGTGGCTTCGATGCGTGGTTCATGCGCAGCTGCGATCGCGAACCGACGAAACGTTGGAGCTCGGTGACCGAGCAAATCGGTGCGTTGGCGGATGCGTTGCGACTCGCGCGTCCGAGTGGGCTGCAACCAATCGGGCCGCTCCCCGCTCAATCGAGTGAAGCATCCGTACCGATGAATGTGGCGCAGGCATCGGCGGCACCGTCGGGCGCGCACGCAGTGACCAACGGCCCGGTGACGACCGGCACCTCGCAAGCGCCGCCTTCAAAAACAAATTTGACGATTCCGCTCGTGATCGTTCTCGCAACGCTCTTCCTCGTCGTTGCATACGGCGCTCAACGCCTGATGAAAGTGCGCGTTGCATCGCCGACGAGCGCCACTGCGCAGACCCAACCCAACGCACCAATCCCAACGGCAGCAGCGACACTCGTCGTGACGGCGGAACCGAGCGCCGTCCCAACTGCGGCTCCCGTCGTCAGCGCGACGTCGACCGCGCGCGCTTCCGCATCGTCTTCGAGCACGCACGCACATCCGCAATCCACTGCAGAAAAAGCGGGATCTCATGCAGCACCAGCAAAAACCGAAGATCCCTGGGCAAGGTGACCGAATCATGAAATCGAGAAAGCTCATTCGCACGCATTTGCTCGCGCTCGCGCTGGTCGGCGCTCTTGCTTGTCCGCAAATCGCGCGGGCTGCGGGCGGCGACGCGGCGATCGCCGAAGAGCTGTTCACCGACGCGAAGCGCCTTCTCGATCAAGGAGACACGGCGCACGCGTGTCCGAAATTCGCAGAGAGCCTTCGACTCGACCCGACGCTCGGCACGCGTCTGAATCTCGCGCACTGTTACGAGGTCGCCGGCAAAACGGCGAGCGCCTGGGGTGAGTACAAAGAAGTTTTGCGACAAGCGAACGCGACCAACGATGCGAAGCGCGCCGAAATCGCGCAAGATCACATCACGCAGGTCGAGGCGAAGCTCTCGCGCGTCACGCTTCGTTCGGCCACGGTCGACGGGGTCGCATTCAAGCTCGACGGCGCCGCGCTGCAGGCAGCGGTGGTCGGAACTCCATTTCCAGTAGATCCGGGCGACCACGACATCGAAGCGACCGCACCAGCGAAAAAGACTTATAAAGCGTCGTTCCATGTCGACGCGCAAATGTCGACGATCGTCGACGTGCCCGCGCTCGAGGACGCGCCGGTTGCTCCGCCAGTCGTGTCGACGTCACGCGACACGAATCTTCCAGATCAGCCCTCGAGCGGATCGAATACCAAACGCACCG
>JBDTFL010000349.1:0-6825 GCA_039937955.1 Polyangiaceae bacterium
GCGTTGTCGCTCGGTGAATACGGAACCTTCAGATCGATCGCGTCGATCGCCTTGCGTGCTTCGTCCACGCTGCGCGCATTTTTTTTCGTTGTAGTCCCACGCGGAAGAAGCATGCGCACGAACGACGGCGGCGCGAACGCGAGCGGCGATGGGACGAGGCTCACGCCCAATGCAACGAGCAGCGGAGTGACGTCGAAGCGCGCGGGATACTCGAGTGGCAAGACTCCGTTCGTCTCCGCGAGAACCAAATTTCTCGCTGCATCGATCGCGAAGTCCCCTGGAAATGGCCGCCAAGCGAGGCCTCGGCCTTCGAAGCGCGCTGCGAAATCGAGCGCCTTGCGAACGACGCGCGCAGCTTCGTCGACGGTGAGCGTCGGCGCGGCGTCGGACAATTTCACTGACCCGTTCCGCTGCGCAAATCATTTCCACGCGCGGTGGGCCAAAGCAAACACGCCGATCCCGATCCGGGCACGTTGTAGACGTCGGTACCGTGATCGAACGTGGTGAGCAAAATCTCGAGTGTGCCGTCGCCGTCGACGTCCGCGATGGTCGGCGCTGCAGGAACGCCAATGCCATTTCCGCCGCCGTCACCTTGGTTCGTGAGCGTGATGTCGAAGAGCAACGCGCCGGTGTTCGCCAGCACGATCAAGTGTCCGCCGTTTGCGGTCAGTGAGTACGTGCCGAAAATGATTTCGGGCGTGCCGTCTTTGTTGAGGTCGGCGACCGTGACCTCCGACGCGTATGTCTTCGCGGCGCCGTGCGCAAAATCGTAGCGCCACAAACGCGTGCTGTCGGCACCGTACGCGTAGACGTAACCGTCGCCGAGCGCCGCCAAGATCTCCGGTTTTGCGTCGCCGATGATGTTCGCAACCGTGGGCGCGGGAATTCCGAGCGGCGGATAGTCGCCAGCAGCAACCGGCGCGTCACTCATCGGCAACGTCTGAAATGCCGCATTTCTTCGAGCAGAATTCGATCCGTCGCCGTACGCGCCTTCGAGCACCATGAGCGCATAGCCCTGCGTCACATAAGGCTCGTGCAGCTCCGCATTCGGAAAACCAAGCACCTCATTTTTTCCATCGCCGTCGAGGTCCGCAATGCACGGTGGTGATGCGGTCCACTGAAGCCACATGTCTGTCGCGACCTCCGGGAACGGGCCGTTCGGATCGTTGTGGTAGTGGTCGTCCTCGATTTTCGGATCGAGCCAGCGGATGAATTGCCCCCATCCCATCCGCATGCCCGAATATTTCGTTTGCGGGTTCGTATACCAGGGGCTCGCCAGTACCGACGTGCCGTCCTTTTTGAACGCGTTGATCTGATGATCGTCGTACGTGACGATGACCTCGAGATCGGGCGTGTCGTCGATGTTGCCGACCGCCACATTTTCTCCGTAACAGCCGTAACCGGAGTTGCCTTGGCCGTTGAACGTGAGGTCGTTGCCTTGGTTGTAACGAGGCCACGCCGGCGACTCCGCTGCGCCTGCGGGTTGAAACGATTTGCCAGTCGAATCGAAAACGAAGACCTGCGCGCCGGTGGTGGACGTATTCGTCGTGGTCACGACCACTTCGATTTTTCCATCGCCGTCGAGGTCACCTGCCGCCATTCCGCGCGCTTCCGGATCTTGTCCGCCGCTCGACGTGCTCGCGCTCGCCCATCCGGTTTTTACCGTCAAATTACCTGATTTATAGTTGTATGCTGCAACTGATCCGTTGTTGCCGCCGACGACGATTTCGGGTGTGCCGTCGCCGTCGAGGTCAGCGACCACCGCAGGTGCGTAGACGCGACCTTGCGTGGCGGTGCCGGTCGCGAGCTTCTTTCCGGTCGTGCCGTCGAAGACGAACGTGCTGTAGAAGGGCGCGACGATTTCTTTTTTCCCATCGCCGTCGAGGTCGACGACTGCTGGTGAGCTGAACCAGCCGGTCTCTCCGGAATTCAAATTGCGAACGAACGTGGGCTTTGCGACCGGCGATGCTCCGTTTTCCGATTTGCAGGCCTCGGTGGGTGCGACCGCACCGTCGGCCAATGTCGTTCCACCGTCGCGACTGCCTCCGCCGTCGTTGCCTCCGTTGTCGTTGCTACTAGAGGACGAATCGGATCCGCATGCACCGATCACGAACGCGGGGACGAGGCCGATCAAAAGGAGAGAAGGGCGCATATTAAAAACGTAGCTCGCCAACGAACCAGACGAACAGAAGAGTTGTAGCGAAAGTCCGCAGCGTAAGCGGAAGCGGGGCGGTGTGGGTGCGCATCGAAATTCCAAAACGCGAAAAAGCCCAGTTTTTACCGCTGATCGTGATGGGTGCGCGATTTGCTGAGGACCGGGTCATGAGACTCATCGGACTGAGAATGGGCCTGACGCTCGGCGCGCTCGCGCTCGCCGCATGCGCCAATGACAAACCCGCGAACGACGCGTCGCAAACGACGACGACGAGCGCCGCGACCAACGAGTCGCCCAACCAACCCCTTGGGTCGTCGTCAGGCGTCGCGACGACGAACACGAAGGGATCGAACGGCGATGATGCTGCGCATTCGCAGACGTGGGGCGGCCCCGTAGGCTCCACGCCGGCTCCAGGTTCGAATGGAAATGCAGCGGGTGCATCGCAGCCCGCACCGCAACCAGGTGTGACTGCGCCGCCGCCGCCGCAAAATCAGAATGGCGGAAGCGCGCTCACGCCGATGGATCAAGGGAACAACCCGGGCGATCTGAAAATCACGCAGCAAATTCGCAAGCAAGTCGTGAGCGACAGCGCGCTCTCGTTTACCGCAAAAAACGTGAAGATCATCACCGTCAACGGCAGGGTCACGCTGCGCGGAGAAGTGAACAGCGACAACGAAAAGAAGTCGATCGAAGCGACGGCAGACAAAGTCGTCGGCAACTCGAACGTCGACAACCAAATCACAATCAAACAGTGAGCGCGGTCTCCGCTGCTCGAAAAAAATCCACTCAACATCCAGCTCAAGGAGCTCGCCATGAAAAAATCAGTCATCGGTATCGTCGAGACGCGGTCAGAAGCAGAAGCCATCGTCCTCAAAGCACGTGACGCCGGATTTTTCCTGAACGACATCTCGATCCTGTTTCCGGATCAGACGACGACCAAAGATTTCGCACACGAGAACAACACCAAAGCACCGGAAGGCGCGGTCGCCGGCGGTAGCGCAGGTGGCGTGATCGGCGGAACCATCGGATTGCTCGCCGGTCTTGGTGCGCTAGCGATTCCGGGGCTCGGACCGTTCATTGCTGCCGGTCCGCTCATGGCCGCGCTCAGTGGTGCAGCAGCGGGTGCCACCGTCGGCGGCGTGGCGGGCGCTCTCATCGGCTTCGGAATTCCCGAGATCGAAGCGAAGCGTTACGAAGGAAAGTTGCGCGGCGGAAATATTTTGGTCGCCATTCACGCGGACGACGGCGAAATGAAGGACCGCGCGGAGAAGCTGCTGAAGACGTTCAACGCGCACAACGTGACGTCGACGAACGAAGCCGCGCCGCCCGCCTGAATAGCTATTTCGGTGAACGGAACGTGCGCCCCAGCTCGTAAGGATGAGGCCACGGAATCATGAAACCCTGATTTTCTGCGGCGAACATCGTCCAGTTGGGGTTTTTCAAATGCGGGCGCGCAAGCACGCAAAGATCGGCGCGACCGGCCACGAGGATCGTATTTACCTGTTCCTCCGAGCTGATCGCGCCGACTGCCATCGTGGGTATCGCCGCTTCGTGACGGATCTGATCTGCGAAATGCGTTTGCCACATGCGCCCGAATTCGTAGACGGCGCTCGGGCTGGTTTGACCGCTGGACACGTCGATGATGTCGCAGCCCCGATCCTTCAATGCGCGCGCGACGACCACCGCGTCGTCCGACGTGAAGCCGCCGTCGACCCAATCGCTCGCCGAGATGCGAACGCTCATGGGTTTTTCGTTCGGCCACGCGGCACGTACCGCTTCGAAAACCTCCAGCGGATACCGCATGCGATTTTCGAGTGAGCCGCCGTAGTCGTCGGTGCGTTGATTGGACAGCGGTGTGAGGAAGCTCGACATCAAATAACCGTGTGCGTAATGGAGCTCGAGCAGATCGAAACCGCATGCGATCGCCATCTGCGTGCTCGCCACATACTGCGCCTTGACGAGATCCATGTCGGCGCGAGTCATCGCACGAGGCACTTGGTTTTTCGGGCGATACGCGATCGGCGACGGTGCATAGAGCGGCCAGTTTCCATCCACTAGCGGCGCATCCTCACCCGCCTCCCAAGGCAAACGTGTCGAGCCTTTTCGTCCGGCATGACCGAGCTGCATCCCGATGTGCGCTTGCGAGTGAGTGTGCACGTAGCTGACGATTCGTCTCCATCCTGCTGCATGCTCCGGCGCATACATGCCGGTGCAGCCCGGAGAAATTCTGCCTTCTGCCGAGACGTCGGTCATTTCGGTCATGACGAGGGCCGCGCCGCCCATGGCTCGCGAGCCCAAATGCACGAGATGAAAATCGCTCGGCGTGCCGTTGGTTGCAGAATACATGCACATCGGCGAGACCACGATGCGGTTTTGGAGCTTCAAATCACGTAGCTTCAGCGGCACGAACATGGGCGGCGTAGTCGGAGAAATCGTCTCGCCCAATCTGGCGGATGCATCCTTCGCGAACGCTGCCGTGACCTCGGCGACCAACTTCGGGTCGCGTTTCTTGAGCTCGTCGTACGTGATGCGTTTGCTGCGGCTCAAAATGTTGAACGCGAAATCGAGCGGCGCGGTCTTGCGATAACGACCCACAGTTTCGAACCAACGCTGACTTCCGCGGGCGACGCGTTGGGTGCGCGCAACGAGAGGACGACGCTCCGCTTCGTAAGCGTCGAGCGCTTCGATGACGTCGTCGTGTTGGTCGATGGCGTCGGCGAGCAAGATCGCATCTTCCATGGCGAGCTTGGTTCCAGAGCCGATCGAAAAGTGCGCGGTGTGCGCGGCGTCCCCCAGCAAGATGACGTTGCCGTCTCGCCATTTTTCATTGTGAACGATGACGAACTCGAGCCACGTGGACTTGTTGGGCAAGAGCGAATTGCCCTTTAAATGCCGCGCAAAAAGCGTCTCCAAGTAGGCGATCGATTCGGCTTCGGACATCGCGTCGAGCTTCGCGTTCTTCCACGAAGCTTCGTCGCATTCGACGATGAAGGTACTCGTCTCGTCGTCGAACTTGTAAGCGTGCGCTTGAAAAAGTCCGTCGGCGTTTTCTTCGAAGGCGAACGTGAATGCGTCGAATACGCGATGCGTGCCGAGCCAAATGTACTTGGCCTTGCCGCGCTCGAACGTGGTGCCGAATGCGGCGGAGCGCGCCGCGCGAATTTTGCTGTTCACGCCGTCGCAGGCCACGACGATGTCGGCTTCTTTGGAGAATTTGTCGGCGTCCGTCGCGGCGATCTCGTGACCGAACACGAGCTTCACGCCGAGCTCGCGACAACGCGCTTGCAAGATGCACAAGAGGTCGCGGCGCGCGATGCCCGAAAATCCGTGACCGACCGAGCGGATCGTTTCACCGCGAAAATGCACGTCGATCGTGTCCCAATGTGCGAACTGATCCGTGATCGCTTTGCAGGTGACGCTATCGGCGTCGAGCAAGTTGCTGAGGGTTTCGTCGGAGAAAACGACGCCCCAACCGAATGTCTCGCCGGCCGCGTTTCGCTCGATGACGGTGACGTCACGTGATGGGTCGCGCTTCTTCGCGAGCAACGCAAAGTAAAGGCCAGCCGGACCACCACCCAGACAAACGATTTTGGACGAAGCCAAGATCACGTTCCTTTGCAGAGACCGCCGCAGAATTGAGTGATGGTGCCGGTTCGGAAAAAGAAATCGACTTGCAGCTGCGAGCTCACGACAGACCGTAATTTACCGTGCGGATCGCTTCCATCTGGGCCGGTCGGCGGAAGATTCACCTCTGGTGAAGGTGGCAAACCGTAGTCGTATTCGACGATGCCCGAGCCTTGAAACGGCGCCTGCAGGTCGGGAATGCCGAAGACCTCTCGGTTCACCGGCGAAATATTTTTCGCTCCGGCAGCGCGCGCGATGACGTGCGCACCAATCGGCGCGACTTGATGATCGCCGATGGCGGCCTCGATCAAGATCTGATGCTGCGGCGTATTCGGAAGCATGTTCGACGTGATGAAAGGCATGTAGCCGTCGGGCTCGGTGCGGTCCCAAATCATTTGCAACATCGAGATCGCTATCTGCACGTCGCGCGGATCTTTGTAGATGATGTGCAAAAGCGCTGAAAAACCCGAGAAATCCGCGCTTCTGCCCAAGATCAAACTATAGGGCGCGCCCGGCTCACCGAGCATCCCGCGCGTGACGTCGGTGGAGAGCGCCATGTACGTGGTTCCGAAAATCCCGCCCTGACTGTCACCGCGATAGAACGCTTGCGTCGTGTCGATGGCGCTGTGTCCGTTGAATTGCACGTTGGGATCGCGCGAAAATTTCCCCTTCATCAGTCGCATCAAGAGCAGCTCGTTCAAGAGGCCTTGATGTTGGCGGTCGACGCATGCGCGGAAGAGACCGATGTCGGTGGGGAGCGCGGTGTTCAAAATGTAGTCGCTCTCGTTCTTGTCCATTCCGAACAAATTGATGCTGAACGCGACGAAGCCGTAGTCGTTCGCAAACTGCACCAAATAGCTGTCTTGGCCTTCGGTCAGCGAGCCGAGCAAGCCGTGACCATTCTGCAAAAGCGGCGCGCCGGCCGCTGCGTTCGCGACGTTGACGGGAATGTTCACCTCGAACTCGAACTGCGCCGTTCCATTTTTCTTCGGCAGCCCGTTCGAATCCAAAACCAAATGTCCGCCCGGATTCGTGTCACTCAAATA
>JBDTFL010000350.1:0-3917 GCA_039937955.1 Polyangiaceae bacterium
GCTCGCGACGTTGGTCGACGGATCGACCGCGAGCGCTGCAGAAATGATCGCTGGCGCGCTCGTCTCGTATCGCCGCGCGCCGACCATTGGGCGTCAGACTTACGGAAAAGGTTGTGCGCAAGAATACGAAGACGACGACCCGCGAACCGGCGTGTTGCGTTTGACGACCCTCCTCTATGCATTGCCCGATGGAACGGCAGTGCAACGCGTTGGCCTTGCGCCGCTCGTGCATGTGCCCTTTGCGCCGCTGCCGGGCGAGGACGACACGACGGAAACCGAAGCGAAGCTCGAAGGCGCGCCGCCCACGTGGAAGGGGCCCGACGTGCGATCGCTCGAAATCTTGGAGCATCTCGAGCACACGAACGTGATGACCTGGCCCGCGCCGAGTGGAATTTCGCGGAGCTGCGACGACGCAGACGTGTGTCGCGCGCTGCATGCATTGGCGACTCCGACGAAAACGTCTACCGCACGACGCGTTCTTCGATGAGCCCACATTCGTAGGCCGACTCGAGCGCGCGGCGAAGCCCTTCGTAGTCGGGCTGCTCGTCGGAGCGAAATCGGTCGATGCCGAAAATACGACGCGCGAGCTCGAGCGCTTGCGGATGCGACCCGACAGCTGCGAGCGCGACGGCGACTTTCTGGCGCAACGCCGAGTCGACTTTTGTGTGCGCGGCAGTGACGTCGGCGGGGATCGATCCGAAACCGGCGAGCACCCGAACGCGTGCGTCGGCGCCGACAGCATGTGACCAACCACCTTCCGGAAAATTGCCGCGCTCGTCGACGCGCGCGAACGTGGCGACGGCATCGACGCGTTCCGCGAGCAGCGCATGGACTGCCGAGTCGTGAGATCCGAAAAATCGTTCCTCGCCGAAAAGCTCGCGGGGATCAACACCGCGCGCAAGTAGCGCAATTCGCGGCAAAACGTAGCCTGCGGCGCTCCAGCGATCGACCCAACCAACGCGACGATCGCGCAAATCTTCGAGATCTCCGATCGCCGAATCGCGGCGCACGATCAGAACGGATTCGAAACGTGAGCTACCCGCACGCTGGTGCGTCGCGATCGAAACGACGTGACCTTCACCTTCGAGTCTCGTGTAAACGATCGGCGGAAGCCACGCGAGATCCGCGCCGCCGCCGCGCATCATCTCGGCGAGCTCCGGATACGAAAGCGCAGATCGCGGAACGACGCGCACCTGAATTTGATCCGAAAGCCACGCGAAAAATTCGGCGAGGTCGTCGCCAACAGGCCCGGCGTTTCTCTGCCAGGCGAGCGCGAAAACCAGCTTTTTCGCTCCGTCGACCATGACGCCAGAGTAGCAGGTGTTGCGCGGTTTAAAGGTGGTACGCTCTTATCGATGGCGTCGTTACCCGAGCGTCCGCGCAGTCAGATTTCATACGTGGACGCCGCAGACGACCAGAGCGAGCCCAGCCCTCAGGCCGATGAAGAGCCGCAGGCATTTCGGCCCGACCATCTCGACCACGACCTCGCATTTGCCAGGGCAAAATACGCCGAGCTCGCTCCAAAAAAGGACGAGCGGGTGGTCATGCCCAAATGGATGGTCCTGTTCCTTTATTTGATGGTGATCGTGTTCGTCCTGATGTTTGCGGGCCGAGTCTTCAAGATGATCTCCTCGTGAAAAAATCAACGCTGACGCTGTCGGTCGCCAAAGGGTCGCAGGCGCCGCGTTCGGTCGTTCTCGAGGGTCCCGTCGTGAAGCTCGGCAGCGATCCGAAAAATCATTTGCCCCTCGACGACCATGCCGCGCGCGCGATGCACGCCGTGATCGAGCTCGGCAGCGAAGGCGGCGCGACCATCATCGATCTGGGCAGCGACGTCGGCACCTGGGTGAACGAAGCGCGCGTGAATCGTTGCAAGCTTCAGGTCGGCGACGAAATCAGAATCGGCTCGACGATGTTGCGCGTCGAGGCGCTCGTCTGATCTTCGAGCGGCGACGACAGCGAGCCGTCTTCGCGAAGCGTGCCGAGCGCGACACGCACCGCGCGGTAGGCGACGCCGGGTGCGATCGCTTCTGAAACCTCGGAAATCTTCGCGGATCCGTTGCCGAGCACTGCGACGTCAGCCATGACGACCGCGAGATCTCCGACGAGGCCCGCCCGTTTGAGCGCAAGCTGGCCAGCTTCGTCGTTCACGGCGAGGCTCCGTAAAAATGCGCGGACGTCGACCTTCTTTCCGACGCCCTCGATGTTGCGGAGGACGACGTGCTCGGTTTCAGCGAGAAGTTTTTTCGATTGTTCGGCGAGCCATACGTCGCCGCCGCGCTCCGCCAATACCGCGCGTGAGTACACGATCGCGTAACGAGCGGTGTCGATGGCACGTGCGATCGATCCTTCGCCGTTCTGGAGACGTCGGCCAGCGGTGAACTCGATGCCGTCGGGTGCAGATTCGGTGAGCAGGTCGAGCAGGGAATTTGGCTCTATTTCATGGGCGATCTTCACGTCGACGAATTCGTCGAGGCTCATGACACCGAGCGACAGCGCAGGGCCGAACGTGAGATCCGGCTTCGGATGAAAACCGTTCGAGTAGCAGAGCTTCAAGTCGTTGCGACGAAACGCGCGCGGCAACGCACGAATGAGATCGAGGTGCGAAAGAAATGTCGACGCCCCGACCTTCGTGAACGCAAATCGATATTTGAAACCAGGTGTGGCCGGGAGCGGCGCCGCGCCTTTTTTGAAACGCGGGAGTGGCTTTACGAATGCGGGGCCCTCCGACGGATCGACGACACGCTTGGAACGCGCGCCGAGCTTGCCGAGCTGCACCAAACGCTCGCGACGCATCGCCGACAAATCACAAGCAACGCCGCAGTCGTAACAGACGAGCATGCGTGAGTCGGTTTCGGCGTCGTCCAAATTCGTGTGATGCACGAACTCGCCGGCCGCTTTTCCGCACGGCGGCGAAAGTCGGCTCGCGACTGCTTTGCGATACTCGCGCGCCAAAAATCCTTGTTCGAGACCGACGTCGATGTGGTCCCACGGCAAGCGCGCGCTCACCGGAATGGTTCCGAGATAGCGCGAAAGGTCTATTTTTTCCGCCTCGAATGCTTTGTTCCAAATGTCGATGTCGAGATGCTCGTCCCACGAATCGAATCGCGCGCCCGCTTTGTAGGCACGCTCCAAAACGTTGGCGAGTGGGCGATCTCCGCGCGCAAACACGCCCTCGAGCCATGAGCCTTTCGAGTCGTGCATGCGCAAGTCGACCTTCGCGCGTCGTGCTTCGTCGCGCAGCCAGCCTTGCTTCTTTTTGACCTCCGGCTCGCCGTCCATCGCGCACCATTGAAATGGCGTGTGCGGTTTCGGCACGTGCGTCGAAACGCTGACCGTGACCGAGGGCGGGCCGAGCCCTTTTTCTTTTTTGATGTTTCGTCCGACCCAGCGCGCTCGTCCGCCCACGCGCGGAATTTCGCGCACGTCTTCTTCCTGCTCGGTGGGCAAGCCGATCATGAAATAGAGCTTCATGCTCGACCATCCGCGGGAAAATACGCGTTCTGCGGTCGTCATCAGCTGTTCTTCGGTGACGTTTTTGTTCACGACATCGCGCATGCGTTGGGTGCCGGCTTCGGGTGCGAACGTGACGCCGGACGCGCGAACTTTTTGCATGTCGTCCAAAACTTCTTCTGCCAATCCATAAGCACGGAGCGATGAGACGCCGAGCGAGACGCGATTGGGTGCGAGCTTCTCGGTGACTTTTTGGATGAGCGGCGCGATGCACGAGTAGTCGGCGGTCGACAGTGAGGTGAGGCTCACTTCGTCTTGTCCGGATTTTCGCACGGCCGACAAAACCGTTTCCACGATCTGGTCGGCGTCACGCTCGCGCACCGGGCGATAGATCATTCCGGCTTGGCAGAAGCGGCAACCCTCGGTGCAACCGCGTGCGATCTCGATCGACATGCGGTCGAAGA
>JBDTFL010000351.1:0-7287 GCA_039937955.1 Polyangiaceae bacterium
AGCGAATTGCCCTCGCCAAGGCTCTGCTGTAGAGCGCGTAGTTCGATGGGCCTGCGTCCAATCTCACCTCGAGATCGGCAAGCCTCGTCTTGGAGGTTTCGATGTCGAAGAAAGCATTGTCGTGGTCGCCGTTGTTCGTGATCGCGACGGTCTCGGGGGTTGCGGTCCTTGCGTGCGGAGCCGGCTCGAACGGCGTGGATGGCACCAGCTCGCTCGTCAATACGACGCCGGAGCCCGCCGGCGCGAACTGTCCGAACGGAGGCACCAAAGTCGACGTCGGCAACGACACGAACAGCAACGGAACGCTGGATTCCGGGGAAATCAAGCAGACGCGCTACGTTTGTGCAGGCAGCAGCGGCACCAATGGAACGAACGGAGCCGACGGAACGAGCGGCAAAGATGGAAAAGACGGCACGTCGTATTTGATCACGACCGCGAGCGAGCCCGCCGGAACCAACTGCCCAGAAGGCGGAACGAAGATTCAATCGGGCGCGGACGCCAACGCCAACGGTGTGCTCGATGGCACCGAGGCCACGACGACATACGTCTGCAACGGCGGTGATCCGAACGGCGATGGCGGCCCGCAAGCGATCAGCTATTACGCTGGCGGAAACGCGTTTACGGCGAGCGTGGCCGGCACGACGGTGACGCCGCTTTCGGGCAGCATCACGGTCCCCGAATCAGGAAGCGTCGTCGCGATCGCGTCGGTCGACCTGTTCTGCGCATCTCCCGCGATCGGTGGTGGTTACGACTGCGGCTCGGGCATAACCGACGGCTTTCTCACGCTGTCGACCAGCGCGACGGACGCCGCTGCTTCCGCCAGCTACGACTTCGTTTATCTGTCGCCGAACTCGACCGAATCGCTCAACCGCACCGCCGTGTTTCCGGTCACCGCCGGGACGAGCACGTTCTATCTTCGCGGCGAAGCGGTCGACGGACAGATCGGATTTTTCCGATCACAGATCACGTTGCTCTTCATCCCGCACGCGTAACGGTCACTGCGCGGTGCCGCCGCACTTGCTCCACACGCCTTTTTCGCACGTGCTGAACTGCTCGACGCACGACACGTACGTGCCGACTTTGCGTTTCACATGACCGCACGAAAACACTGCCCCTTCGTTCGCGCAGGGGCAGCCGACGTGCTCGGTGTCGCACACGGTCGAGAGCGAAGATTCGCTGGTGCTCGTTGCGCCGCCGTCGTCGTTCGACTCCGTGGTGTCGACCGAAACGCCGTCATCGCCCTGCGGCGGTTGGTCCGTGCCGCCCGAGCAGGCGACGTTGAGGAGGGCGGACAGCGAGAGGGCGACGACAATCAGGTTACGCACGCGTCGCGTAATTGCACGCGTCAGGCCATTGACGATGCGCGCCTATTTGCGGTGTTTTTAGGGGTTTTTCGTTCGACCCCGAAGCCGCAAGCGATGCTTGCTCTCAGCAGGTGATGCGTCGATGCAGCAACTCCGAAACCTCAATCGTCAGCCCCATCTGAAGCGTCACCTACATCTCCGGCATCCGGGGGCTCGGCATCGAGCGGGTAGCAAACGCCGGCGTCAAAGGTTCCGAACGCCGGAGCGAGCGTCCATGTGTCGCCGCAGCCGGTGGGGATGGTTCCCCAACAGCTCCATTTGAGATTGATGACGCTGGCTGCTCCGATCAATGCGCCGCTCGTTTTGTCGTAGTAGTGCGTCGCGCCGGTATCGATTCCGTGCTCGACGAGCTCGACCGCGTTCGAGCAGACGTTCGTCGATTTCTCGGTCGTGCAGTTTGGTACCGAGCCCCAGGTCGACGCGTCATCAGCCTCGGCGAGCGTCGCGATGCAGCCACTGCTGGCGCAATAATCGGCGATGGTTCCACACGGACAGTTGTCGAGCGACCCTTGGCAGCTCGTGTCCTCCAGTCCCGCGTCTGGCTCATTGAACGTCGAAGCCGAGTCATCGTTCGAGCAGCCCCCACTCGAGGGCGAACGCGCACAGCCCAAAAAAGACGAGAAAAACGACCACCCCCGTTCGCATCGTCTTCTTATGGCCCCACGCGGCGTGGCTCGTCAAAGCGTGCGCGTTTTGGTAGCGTCCCGCGCGTGAAAATCCACGAGTACCAAGGCAAGCAAATCTTCGCGAAGTACGGCGTTCCGATCCCGAAAGGCTATCCGGCGTTCAGCGTCGACGAAGCCGAGACGGTCGCTAAAAAATTGATCGCCGAGACCGGCTCCAACGTCGTCGTCGTCAAAGCGCAAATTCACGCAGGCGGTCGCGGCAAAGGTGGCGGTGTCAAAGTCGCCAAAGGCGGAGCCGCAGAGGCGAAGCAGCTCACCGAAAAAATCCTCGGCATGCAGCTCATCACCCACCAGACCGGCCCCGAAGGCCAAAAGGTGCGTCGCGTTTACATCGAGCAAGGGCTCGAGATGGTGAAAGAGTTTTATCTCGGCGCGGTCGTCGATCGCGATCAGCGTCGCATCGCGTTCATGGCGTCGACCGAAGGTGGCGTGGAGATCGAAAAGGTCGCCGCGGAAACGCCCGAGAAAATCATCACCGTGCACATCGATCCGACGGTCGGACTCGCCGCATATCAAGCGCGCGAGCTCGCGTTCGGTCTCGGACTTTTGCAGTACGGAAAAGAAACGGTCAGCAAATTCGTGAAGCTGGTTGGGGCAGTTTACGAATTGTTCGTCAAAGAAGATTGCTCGCTCTGCGAAATCAATCCGCTCGTCGTTTTGAAAAATGGCGACGTGGTCGCGCTCGACGCGAAATTGAACTTCGACGACAATGCGGAATTTCGCCATCGAAACTGGGAAGAATTGCGCGACGTCGACGAGGAAGATCCCGCCGAGCTCGAAGCAAAAGCAGCCGGGCTCAACTATGTTTCACTCGACGGCAACGTTGGCTGTCTCGTGAACGGCGCCGGTTTGGCGATGGCGACAATGGACATCATCAAACACTTCGGCGCAGGTCACGGCGTCGCTCCGGCGAACTTCTTGGACGTCGGCGGCGGCGCAAATCAGGAGCAGGTCACCAAAGCCTTCAAGATGATTTTGAAGAGCCCGAAGGTGCGCGCCATCTTCGTCAACATCTTCGGCGGCATCATGAAATGCGACGTCATCGCGAACGGCGTCGTTGCCGCAGCGAAAGAGCTCGGCTTGAAAGTGCCGCTCGTCGTGCGCCTTGAAGGTACGAACGTGGAGCTCGGTCGCAAAATTTTGAGCGAGAGCGGTTTGGCAATTCAGGCAGCAACGACCATGGCCGACGGCGCCCAAAAAATCGTCGCGGCGGTTTCGAAAGGAAGTGCGTCGTGAGCGTGCTCGTCGGGAAAGACACGAAGATCGTCGTTCAAGGCATCACCGGCGGCGCAGGATCCTTCCACGCCAAACAGATGATCGAATACGGATCGAACGTCGTCGCGGGCTGCACGCCCACGCGCGGCGGCGAAACGTTCGACGGCGGATCGAAGAAGGTTCCGGTGTTCGACACAGTCGCTGAATCGGTCGAAAAAGGTGGCGCGAACACGAGCGTGATTTTCGTTCCGCCGCCCGGTGCCGCTGACGCGATTTTGGAAGCGATCGACGCCGGCTGCAAATTGGTCGTCTGCATCACCGAAGGAATTCCGGTGATGGACATGATCAAGGTGCGCCGCGTTTTGGAAGCGACGCAAGCCGCCGAAAAAGCGGCAGGCAAAGCGCTCACGCGATTAATCGGGCCGAATTGCCCAGGAATCATCACGCCTGGCCCCGCTGGCGTCGGTTGCAAAATCGGCATCATGCCCGGACACATCCACAAAGCCGGCAACATCGGCGTCGTGTCGAAATCGGGAACGCTCACGTATGAAGCGGTCGGTCAGCTCACCGCGCTCGGCATCGGACAGTCGACGTGCATCGGCATCGGCGGCGATCCGGTCGCGGGAATGGACTTCATCGACGTGCTCGAGCTCTTCCAAAATGATCCGGACACGCACGGCGTGATCATGATCGGCGAGATCGGCGGCGGCGCAGAAGAGCGCGGCGCCGAGTACATCAAAAAGCACATGAACAAACCCGTCGCTGCATTCATCGCCGGAACGACGGCGCCCGAAGGCAAACGCATGGGTCACGCCGGCGCGATCATCGCGGGCGGCAAAGGCACCGCTGCAGAAAAGATCAAAGCGCTCGAAGCAGCCGGCGCCAAGATCGCACCGACGCCGAGCGACATGGCGACGACGCTGCAGTCGATGATGAAATGATCGCGTGACGGTTTTCTGCGCGGGCGACCATTGAACGGTTGCTCGCGCAACTTGCGGGCGGAGCGAAACGCCCATGAAAAATAGGTGGGTCATACGTGCGGCCATCGTCGTCGCGCTCGGGTCGAGCCTTGCCATTGCTGCGGCGTGCTCGAGCGCGTCGAACGAGGCGGACCCGTGCTTTTGCGAAGGCCAGGGCGACGCCGCGTACAATCCAGATTCGTCGACCAGACCTGCCTTCGTCGATGCGGGAGAAAACACGTCGATGCCCTTCGGCAATGACCTCTGTCTTCCAAATGCATTGCCGACCGACGGCGGCCTGGTCGACTGTCACGTCGCTCTATTTTTTCCGGGTGCGATTTCGTGCGTCTCTGTCGGGCTCGGGATTGCGTCGCCCGCCGACAACATATCTCTCGTCAACAATGCCGCTGCGAACGGGGCACCGCTTCCATACGGCTCGCTCTGCGCGCTCGATCAACTTCCGGCGAATGCATGTCTCGCTGATGCCGGCGCAGGCTGGTGTTACGAGCCGGGCGGATGCGGGGTCGACGCCGGTTGCGCGCAATCGCTGTGCACATCGAGTGGCTACACGCTCGAAGCGGGCACGTACACGTGGCTCCTTTGCCCGTGATCCTAAACGCTGCGCGTAGCCGGTTTTTCAAGCTGATTTCGATTTTTGTTTTCCCATCAACCGCCGACCACGCGGTTTCGGCCGGCTTGTTTTGCTCGATACAGACGTTGGTCGGCGATGCGCAAGAGCGTCGGCTTGTCTTTCGTTTGGCAACACGTGAGCGACGCCACACCTGCGCTCGACGTGACCGACAGATCGACCTGCGTCGTCGAGCCGTCGGGCAGGTGATGCGTCCACGAAATCGGTGAGCTCCCCACCGCCGAGCGCAAACGCTCCGCCGCCACGCATGCGTTCGCGAGCTGAATTCCGCGGGCCACCACGACGAACTCTTCACCGCCGTAACGCGCGAGCAGATCTTCGGTGCGGAGGGTGCGACCCAAAATATTCGCGACGTGCTTCAACACTGCGTCACCAGCAGGATGCCCGTAGGTGTCGTTCACCTTTTTGAAAAAATCGATGTCCAAGATCGCCACCGAAAGCTCGGTGGAGTGGCGCACCGCAAACGCGACCTCGGCGTCGAGACGTTCTTCGAGATGCTTGCGATTGAAGACGTGCGTGAGACCGTCGTAGAGCGCGGCTTCATACATGCGCTTGAGCGCCGCTTCCTCGTCTTCGTCGAGCAACGCGAAACGCAGGGTAATTTTCGGGCCCAAACGAATTTGGTCGCCGTTGCGCAAGTGCACGGGATCGGCGATGCGCACCTCGTTGACGAAGGTGCCGTTGGTGGATTTGTTGTCGGCGAACATGTGCTCGGCGCCGATGGTGACGATGCGCGCGTGCAAGCTCGACACGCTCGGGTCGTCGAAACGATACGTGCAGGATGCATCACGACCCATCGTGACGACGTCGCCGTGAGGAATCGTGAGAATGCGACCGGTGTCGCTGCCCGTGGACGTCGTGAGAACTGCGCGCGTCTTGCGCGCGTTCGGGTCGGGTTTGGTGTCGACGACGAGCGTGGAGCGACCGCCGCCGCTGGCCGGCCCGTTCATGATTGCGCGCTCATCGAAAGACAGGATGAAGCACTCCGTCGGTGCTTGTAAAGAGCCGCGAATTTCGACGCGGAGGACGACTCTGCGTCATACTGATGAAGATGCGGCGTCTTTTGGTGACGTTGTTCGGGGCGGCAAGCATGGCCACGATTTCGCTCGTCGCATGTAGCGATGGTGCTGATGCCGTGAGTACGACGCCACTCGAGGTCGACGCGCAAGCCGAAGCCAGTAGCGACGACGGATCAGCGCGCAGCGACGCGATCGCGCTCGACGCCGGAGCGTCGACCACATCGAAGATCGAGCACGTTGTCGTCATCGTGCAGGAAAACCACGCGTTCGATACGTACTTCGGACATTACTGCACTGCCGCAACGGGCTCGAACCCGGCATGCAACGACGGTCCTGCGTGTTGCGAAGCTGCACCCACCGAATTTCCTACCGGTGTTTCGCCGGTCGTTTTGGACGACGCGCAGAACGGCGCGCGAGATCCGAATCACACGCAAGCGTGTGAGCTCAGCGAGATGAACGACGGCGGAATGGACATGTACACCTCGGGTCCATCATGCGCGAACGCCGGCAATTTTGCGGTCGCCGCGACCAACGGCATCGTGAAGCCATATCTCGATCTCGCGTCGCAATACGCGTTGGCCGACCGCTATTTCCAGCCGCTCGTCGGGCAGTCGACGTCGAACGACATGTATCTCGCCGTCGCGAAATACGTTTTCACCGACAACCAATTCGAGCCCGCAGCAACGGGCCACGGTTGCGCAGATCCATTTGCGAACACGACGAGCGCATACGTAGGTCAAACGACCATCGCCGACGCGCTCATCGCAGGCGGCGTTTCATTTTCCTATTTCGCGATGGGCTTCGACGCGATGTACGCGACCAGCGAATTCGAGTGTCCGAAAGCACCGGCCGACTGTCCGATCAGCACGCCCACGTTGCCGTGCGTCTACGATCCGGGTGATGTCGCGTTTGAGTACTACGCGCAGTTCCAAAACAACCACACATACATGAAAGATTTCGACGACGACTTCGTGCCCGCCGTCGCAAATGGAACGTTGCCGCAGGTGTCGTTCGTAAAAGCGGTCACGTATCGCAACGAGCATCCGGGATACGGCGACACGATCAGCAAAGGCGTCACGTTCACCACCGCCATCATCAGCTCGATCTTGAAGTCACCGATCTACTCGGAAAATACCCTGGTTTTGTTGACGTGGGACGAAGGCGGCGGCTTTTTCGATCACGTAACGCCGCCGCCCAACAGCGTCATCGACATGCAACCTTACGGAACGCGCGTCGGCATGTTGGCGATCGGAAAATTCGCGAAAAAGAATTTCGTTTCGCACGTGCAGATGGAGCACTCGTCGATCGTGAAATTCTTGGAGCAGAATTTTTTGGGAAAAACCGGCCAACTGAACGCGCGCGACACCGTCGTCAACGACATCGGCAGCATGCTCG
>JBDTFL010000352.1:0-13245 GCA_039937955.1 Polyangiaceae bacterium
GCCGTCGTGCGCCCGGTCAGGAAAATCGAGTCGCAGGCCCGCGCAACTGAATGAGGACGCGCACTTACGCTAACAGCGGGGTGCGCGTTTTTTAGTTTGTGGCCACTTCTGTGGCCACCGGCGATTCAGCGGGCCCTGCAAAGGGCGACGAAAGGGTGCAGGGGTCTTTGGGAATTGCTCGCGATAGGAGCAAGCCAGATGGCGCGTCCGGTCCGCTGTAGAGACAAATGGCGAATTCGTTGGGTCGACGAGAAAGGCGTCCGGCAATCGGACGTGCTCGACACGCATCGCGAAGCGGAGTTCGAGCTTCGCCGACATCAAACCGAAGTCGAAGAGCGGAAGCGTGGCTTGCGTCCCGAGGTAATCGAGAAGACGTTCGGTGATCTCGCCGCGGCACTCGACATCGGCACCGATGTCTTCGTGCTGTACGCGGCCGCAATCTTCACCGGAATGCGTGCAGACGAGCTTGCCGCGCTTGCGTAGGACGATGTTGCACGCACGACGATTGCGGATGAAGCGGACTTATTTGAGCGCCGCACGCGCGCCGTCACCATTTTTTTGCCGCAACCTCCTTCAGGATCGCAATCTCGAGCTGCGATTCTGCAAGGAGCTTTTTTAGTCGCGAGTTCTCGTTCTCGAGCGCGCGGACTTTCTTCGCTTCCGCGATCTCCATCCCGCCGAGCTTGCGACGCCACAAATAGAACGTCGGCTCGCTGATCCCATGCTTTTTGATCACTTCCGAAATCGGGAGCCTGTCGGCCTCACGCAAACTCTGCACGCGCTGCTCGTCTGAAAATCGACTCTTCTTCATCCGTCGTCTCCTTCGACGAGGCTCGATCGTTAACTCGTTTTGGTCCGATTTTCTTGGAGCGCGTCACGAACGCTTCTGAGCGAGTGGACGCGCACGCCTCGCTCGCAATGCCACGACGGCGGATGGCGCATTCACCGTACGCATCGGCGGGTGCGCTGCTGGTGCTACTTCATCCAGCCCGGCAATGCCGCGGCCTGCTTGATCCATTTTTTCAGCTGCGCTTCATCGAGCTCGTCGCTCTCATGAATGTCGAGGTAGCGAGGTTCTTTCTGTTTGGTCTCGATGGGCGGCATCGGTCGCAACGACGAGCCGCGAAGGAAGGCGAGCTTCACGTGATCGGTGAGAACGTGGAGACCGAGAAACCAACCTTGGCCTTCGACGCCGTAAAACGGTGAATTCCACTTCAGCGCCTTTTGAACGTTCGGAACGTTGCGCGTCACGAGCGCGTCGATTTTTTTGGCGACGCCCCGTTGAAAGCCTGGAATGGCGGTGAGATACGCTTTCACCGCAGCGTCACCCTCTTTCGCGCTCGGCGGATTGCTTGCGGTGACGCGCTTCACCGGCTGTTTTTTGACAGCCGTTTTCTTCGGCAACGATTTCATTCCTCGATGATTTACACGGCATCACGCTGGCGTGGCTACGTCGACGACGTCGCGTCGGAAACCCGAAATCCAAGACGCGAAATCCGAATTCGGACATCCGTTGCGCTCGTCGAATGCTTACAATGCGAAAAAATCATGAGCGACCAAAACGCGTACACGCCCCCGAAGGTTTGGACTTGGAAACAAGGCGACGGCAATGGCGGTCGATTCGCGAACATCAATCGCCCCGTTGCAGGACCGACGCATGAAAAAGCGTTGCCGGTCGGCAAGCATCCGCTGCAGCTCTATTCGCTCGCGACACCGAATGGAGTGAAGGTCACGGTGATGCTCGAAGAGCTTCTCGCGGCTGGTCACGCGGGCGCGGAGTACGACGCGTGGCTCGTCAAAATCAACGAGGGCGATCAGTTCGGCAGCGGCTTCGTCGACGTGAATCCGAATTCGAAAATTCCTGCGCTCATGGATCGCAGCGGACCGGAGCCAGTTCGGGTCTTCGAGTCCGGAGCGATTCTCCTGTATCTCGCTGAAAAATTCGGCGCGTTTCTGCCGAAAAATCACGCGGATCGCACCGAGGCGCTTTCGTGGTTGTTCTGGCAAATGGGGGCGACGCCGTATCTCGGCGGCGGATTCGGACATTTCTACGCGTACGCGCCGACGAAAATCGAATACGCGATCGATCGCTTCACGATGGAAGTGAAACGCCAGCTCGACGTGCTCGACCGTCGCCTCGCGAAGAACGAATACCTCGCGGGCAGCGACTATTCGATCGCCGACATGGCGGTGTGGTCCTGGTACGGCGCGCTCGTGCTCGGCAAGGTGTACGACGCTGGGGAATTTCTCGCCGTGAACGAGTACGTGAACGTGCAGCGTTGGACGAACGCGATCGGCGAGAGGCCGGCCGTCAAACGCGGACGCATGGTGAATCGCGTGTTCGGCGAGCCATCCGAGCAACTTCACGAGCGTCACGACGCCAGTGATTTCGACACCAAAACGCAAGACAAGCTGCAGCCGAAAGCCTGACCGAGTCCTCCGACTGCCGTGACGCTACGGGCGGCCCGCGTCGCCGCTTTCGGCGTGCGTCAGCGGTTCCCAAGCCATCTGCAATGCGGTGCCGGTCGGTCGCAGCTGATCGATGAGCGTGCTCGTGTGCGGAAGCGCCACGCCGTCGCGATTGGCGATCGCGGGATCTCATCGGCCTCCGTGACCACCCCGTGATCTGCGGTGGGAATCATGACGCCCATGGATCCTGGTGCGGCGAACATTCGCATGAAGTCGCGCAACTTCGGTCGAGCGCGTTTCTCGATCGAGGCGCGAATCCGCTCCGCGGAGCTTCCGTCAGGCAGTCGCTGCGCATGAGAGAAAAGACCCCGGCGAATTTCGGCACATGCTGCGAATACCAGTAGCCCGTGATTTCAGGACCCTGGATTGGTCCTTTAGACTCCAAAGACGTCTAGACTCGGGAGATGCGCTCCCTGCGTCTTCCGCTGGCCGCCTCGCTCGTCTTCCTCGTGACACGGATGCTCGCTTGTGGCGGTAGCTCGTCGCAGAGCGCTGCGGACGCCGGGGCACTCGACGGCAGCGCGAGCCAAACAACGTGCACCGCCACGATCAGCGGCGCCACGATGGTCACGATGCCGTGCTTCGCGCAGGCGGGAAGCGGCGACACAGCGAATTTTTTCGAGATTGATGGATTCGATGCAAGCGGTCACGAATTGACAGCGTTCTTCTTTCTCGCCGCCGCTCCTCAGGCGACGACGTACACCGCCGCGAACGTTCAAAGCGGTGGCGGGATCTTCCAGGTGTCGTTCGACGGCGGTGGTCCGAGCTGGATGATGAACCAAGGTGGCGACGCCGGTGCGGCGGGAACCTTTTCGCTCGACGTTTCGGACCTCGGGCCGTCCGCCCCGGGGAAGGGCGGATCGAATCTCAACGAGGTTTGGTCGTCGCCGCACGGAAGCTACGAAGCGACTTACGACGCCGACGCCGGCAGCAGCGCGAGTGGGCCGGTGACGGTGAACATCACCTTCTGATCGCCGGTTCGCGCCGTCACCTCTTCGGCATCGCTGCCCGGACTTCCCGAAGGGGAAGAAACATCGCGGTCGGCTGCGGTCGCGCGTCCGACTGACCTTCGACGAGCTCGAGCTCCGCAAATCCATAAGATGCGTAGAAAAGTGTCGCTCCAGGCTTCGCGTCGACGACCACGCCGAGACATCCAAAGTCGTTGGCGAGACGCTCCGCAAGCTTGAGGACGTAGCGGAGAAGGGCACTACCAACGCCTTGCTTTTGCGCTCCTTGATCGACCGCAAGCCGCGCTAGCCGCAGGACCGGCATCGGGTAAGTCGGCAGCCGCTTTCTCAGCGTCGTCGGCACAGCATCAATCTCGAGCGACGCGACGGAAACAGTCGCGTAGCCGAGGATCCGACCGGACGTGTCGTCCAGCGCGACGTACGTCGTGCCGATGTGATGCCGGAACTGATTCTGGCCGGCGTACTTCGCAAAAAATGAGTCGAGGTCGGCGTCACCGCACCGAAAGGTGGCGCGATCGTCGGTCGGCTGGAGAATTCTAATCGTCGGCACGGTTCATCAGCGCTCGAAGCTTTGCGGTGGGCTTCGGCTTCGTCTCGAGGCGAGTGACGACCGCGCGGCCTGAGCGCATTGTCACGACGAGCCGGGGATGCACAATGATGTCGGCGGGCAGCTCGCGGAGTGCAATCAGATGGTGGGCAAGCGCGGCCTCAACAAGGTGGTTTTTCTTCACGCCTGTCGCTCGGGTATAGCGCTCGATCTCGTCCTTCGTCGTGTCGCTTACGAAAGCGGAGATTTGGGTCTCGCGGGGCGGCATATCTGTACCTCAGTAGAATAATCTACACTGCTGTAAGCGATAGCGCAACCGGTCTCGAAGGCCTTGCGAGTGCTATCGCCGTTGCTGCGTTTTTATGGCGACCCCGAAATCCCTGCATTCGGAACGAGGAGCCGACGCGCGGTTGACGTAACGCCATCGTCATGCGCGTTTCTTTTAGATTCAAAATGGTCATATCTGGATATCCGTATGAACGGATGTCACATAAAAATGCGCGAACTATTTTGGGCTCAGTGGCAGCTCGCGCTCACCACCGACGCCATCGCCGCGGCGCTCGAGCACGCCGCCCCTTGCGGAAACGTCCCGGCGTCTCCTGCCGAACACGTGCACGTAGTCCCGTCGCATCGCATCCCCTGCGGCTGACCACTGCAATTGGCGGATGAAAAGCATGTTCCCGCAGACACGTATCCCGTGACCGTCGTGCAGCCTGGGACGCCGCATCCTGACAAACCCTCCTCGGGGTTCTCTTTGGCGAAGCTGCTCCCGTTGCACCAGGCCCGTCCGTTGCCCAC
Source organism: Polyangiaceae bacterium (assembly GCA_039937955.1). Lineage (GTDB taxonomy): Bacteria > Myxococcota_A > Polyangia > Polyangiales > Polyangiaceae > JAICXU01. Next base: position 4,783 of record JBDTFL010000352.1, read on the forward strand.
ATCTTGCGCTATGCTCATCGAGCTGTAGCAGCACACCATGACGACCTCTTCACACAGTTCGTCCAGGATGCAGTCGTTCTCCGCTTCGTAGCTTCCGGGCGTGGGGACCCCGACTTCGTTGCCGATGTCATCGAGCGTGAAGCACACGTTCGTTGAGATGTTGCCGCTGCATCCGAGCCCCGCGGGGCCGCTAGGGACAAGCACGTAGGAAAAATGCGGGATGGGGTACGCGCCATTCTTGAAGTAGATCGGGTTCCCGGTTTGACTCGTCGGCAGAACATCGGTCAGCACGGCGAACGGCGGTGACGTGCCCGCATCGGGGCCGGTCGGACGTGCTTGAACCGGAGTCGCGAAGGTCGATCCGCTCGGCCCGAGTTTAAAAATGTCCACGTATCGCATCGCGATGCCTTGCGACGCGGGGCTCAGCCATTCGATCGTGAACGTCTTGCCTGCGACGTCCGCCGGAAACGTGAACACATACGGCTGCGTGCCGCTCGAGTCGGTGACGCTCCCTCCGCCGGCGGGGACGGTGAACGAGATCACCGGACCGCTCGACGCTCCATCATTCGCAGCGCCGTCGGTGAGCTTCGAAGATCCTGTGTCAAGGATCGATGCGTCGGAGATCGACGCGTCGGAAGTGTCCGAGGGGGACGTCGTGCTGCTGCTGGAACAATGGACAAGGACCGCTGCGCACAATACCGGGACCCAAAAAAGAATGCGTCGCACAGGGGAACGCTACTCGTTTTCTGGGACAAAGAAACGGGGCGCGAGGGTCACTTCCATCGCGGAGCGGAGTCCCCGCACTGGAGATGAAGCGAGAAAGAAGTGCAAAGGGGTTCGACGCGCGAGAGCCGTACGCGCAGTTGATAGATCGCGATTTATGCGCGGTTTTTGGCCTCAAACGGACGATGCCGACCGATCTGGTCGTGACGCCGACGACTCGATCGACCTCGTGCTCGAGCAAAATCTGGCAGGCCGGCGAGCTCTGGATGCGCGCCGCGATCGGCGAGTCCGATCTGATCGAGAAAGCGATGTATCGTTTCGCCTTCGCCGCAGTTAAAGATGTCGTGCACCTGCGCGCAGAAGCGGTAATCGCGCATCCGAAACGTGTGCGCGTAACCGCAGACCGCCCAGGCCGGTGCCGATCACGATGTCGTCAAAATCGCTCGAGCCGCGGTGAGCCTATACGTCGCTAGTCTTAAACAGATTGCTCATGGCCACGCGAACCTTCGACACCTAAAGTTGTTCGATGATCCGCTTCGTGCCTGCGCTTTTCGCCGTAACCTTGATGGCCTGCAACCCGAGCTCCGACAGCGGCGGTGACGATGGCGGCACGAGCGATGCGAGCTCGGCCACGAATGACAGCGGCGCCAGTCACGACGCGAGCGCCATCACGAACGACAGCGGTGGCACGAGCGACAGCGGCACGACGGGAGACGGCGGCGTGGAGTGCCGATTGCACTTGAGCGGCGCGCTCTCCGCGAGCACGCCCTGCGAGGTCAAGCCTTTCTTTACGAGCGACGGAGCATTCGAGCTCTTGATCAGCGAAAACGACTATTCGGCGACTACGGTGGTCCTCAACTTCCAGGGGCTCGAACAGCCCGCGACCAAGGATTTTTGGAGGGTCGGGCACTACAGCGAGGGCAGCTTCGATTCCACGGAGGTGGACGTCAGCGAGTCCGTCACTCTCGGCAACACTTGGCGTGAGGGATCCGGCTCATCGCACGTACAGGGTTCGCTTTCGGTCGACGTGACGGACATCGGGAAGGAGGTCGAGAAAGGCGCTACCCTCACGACGTGGGTTGGTGCGCACGGAACCTTCAGCGCGCAGGCCCCGCCCGATCCGCAATCGAACGCAGCCGGGATCGTTTCGATAAGCGGCACCTTCTAGGGAGGTGTTCTCGGGATTGGCAACAATTGCGCGTGGAGCTTGGAGGGGCGTGACGCTCGCTCCAGATTACGAAAAGAAAATCTCCGTGAGCAAACGTGTGCGTGCGGTGAGGTGGGTAGGAGCGCGCGCGCCGTTTCCGGGAATCATCGATGACGGCGCATCCGAGCCGCTTCAGCCGGACCTGACAGTTTGGGTCGGCGCTGCGCCAAGCGAACCTGGCACCTGCCGCGGGTGCGGACAATCCCGGTCTGGGCCCGTCGCCGGGAGCATCTGCATCGGTGTACACCCGTGACCTCGGCGCCGTAGATGTGGATCGGAGCGACTGCGTGATCGATGTTACGCGCGCCCGTCCGCAGGTCGGTGATGCCGATAGGAAGCGGAACCAGCGCGTGTAGGCATTTCGGAAACCGCGCCTCGGCTCTCGTTTGCCGAACACCCTCCCTCATCCTTCTCACTCGAGCGTGCAGCATGACTTAGGTTTCGGGGTGCTGAAATACTAAAGGTTTAGATCTCAAGGCGCGGGATTGGGTTTTCGCCATACGGTGGCAAGCCACGGCTGAAGATTCCGGGGCTTTCCTGGTGGGCGATAGTAGTGAGAGATCGGCTCGAACCCAGCGGCAGTCACGTAACGGCTCCACACTTCGAACGTGTGAAACGCGCCATAGCGCTCGCCGGAAAATCCTTCGGTGTCGTCGCCGCGTGGATTCGAGCAAAAGAGAACGCCGCGTGGGACCAGCGACGCATGCAGTGCGCTCAGCACGCGAGCGAGCTCCTGAGTCGGAACATGAAAGAGTGAAGCGTTCGCGAAGATGCCCGTGAAGCGAGCCGCAGGGAGATCGAGGCTCAAGAAATTCTGATGCAAGACCTCACATCCCGTTGCGATCCGTGCCATTTCGACGAAGCGTGCAGAGCCGTCGAGGCCGACGACGTTGTGACCAAGTGCCGTAAAATAAGCCAGATCGCGTCCTGGGCCGCAACCGAAGTCGAGCAACGTGAAGGGCGGTGGCGTCTCGATCGCGCTGAGAAGAGCGTCGATATTTTGGGAGACATCGTGTGTTCGTGTGCCTTCTTCGAACTCGCGCGCCGACGCGTCGTAGTGGCCGAGCGTGCGCGCGGAAAGGGCGCGAAGCTCGTCGGGCGAGAGCGGTTTTGCGGAGGGCACGAGCGAGCGATATAAACTCTCGGTCCGCAGATGTCGCGCGCAATTTAAGGGATCGATCGAATGCGAGGGGCCAAAAACATTGGATGCGGCGATTACGCGCGTTTCAGAAGTCCTGCATCGAGTATGCGGATCTCCACTTTGGTTCCTGCGCCACGCTTGCTCTCGAGCAACGCATCTCCGCCGTGCGCAATGGCCACGCGCCTCACGAACGCGAGCCCGAGGCCCGATCCGGCTTGCTTGGTCGTGAAAAAATCGTCGAAGGCGCGCTCGGCGTTACGGGCTTCGATCCCCTCGCCCGTGTCCGTGACGGAAAGAACGAGCGTCGTGTCGCGCTCGTGAGACGTGCGCACGACGATGGTCCCTCCGCCCGGCATCGCTTCGATCGCGTTGCGAACGAGATTCTCGAGCGCACCGGAGATCAGATCCGGGTCGAGCTCGGCGTCGGTCACGTCTTCACTCAGCTCGAGCGAGAGCTTCACTGTTTCAACCGCCGCATATTGTTGGAGCGCGGTGACCCGCCTCACGAGATCGTTCACGTTCACCACCACACGCAGCGGCTCCACACGCGCGACGCGATCATAGGTGTCGACCACCGTGCGAATGCGCTTCGCTTGCTCGACGATCAAGCCGCGAAATTCGCGCGACGTCGCACTTTCGGGGTTGGTATCGCTCTCGAGAAATTGAACTGCGCCGACCAACGCGGCGAGCGGATTTTTTAAGTCGTGGGCCATTTGTGCGGAAAAACGCCCCAAAATCGCGAGCTGGTCGACCCGTTGGCGATGATCTGCGAATGCAGTCGTCGCTTCTCGAACCACCGCCGCGAAGAACAAAGTGACGACGAGAATTCCGAAGGTGAGCGCGGGGGTGCTGCTCCGGAGCGCATGAAAGAGCGTCAAGTAGACGACCACCGCGGCGACTGAGATCGATCCGGCATAGAGAGTCGTCGCCGTGCTGAGATTTCGATCGAACAAGCGAAGCCGGAGCGCAACTACCGCAACGAGACTCGTGCTCACGAGCGTGCCGATCGGCGCGAGGCCTGGAAGTGGAAAACCGGCATCGTTCCAGATGTCGGTCGAGGCGAAGATGCCACCCACGAACAGTGCCGCAAAAATCAGCCGCGTGCGCGCTTGCTCCTCGACGTCGGCACTCGAGCGCAAGTGAGCCCAAAGAAACCAAAGCTCGACGACGAACGTGGGCGCCCAGGCCGCGAGAAAAACGAAAGCCCACGCGCGCGATTCGATCCACGCCGTTCCCGAAGCAGTCACGAATGCCGTCGCTGAAGAGAGCGCCAGCAGGCCGAACAGCGCGAACGTGAGCACGCGAGCGATCCGAAATCGCCTGCTTTTTCCCACGAACGTGAGCACCAGATTCAAGATGAACGCCGGTGCGAGCGCAGTGAGCACGACGTCGGCGGTGCGCCAAGCTTCATGAGCTCCGACGAGCTGATGATTGCAAAACGTGGCGAACGTGAAGCCGAACAAGTCGAAAGCTAGAAGCGCGAAAGGAAGCGCGAGTGGATTCTTTCCGGCACGCGAAATGCTCGCCAGCGCCAACGCGAGGTGGCCCGTTGCGGCAAAGAGAAGAGTCCAATCGCGAAACCCCATGTCGAGCGATGCTAGAGCAACCGATATGCCATAGAGTTCATCTCGTCATGGCGGGTGCGGAAAAAGGGGCGATCCTGGTGGTCGACGACGACGTCGCGGTTGGTCGCGTCCTCGCTTCATTGCTCGAGCAACACGGGCTCGTCGCGCATTTCGTGACGTCCGGAGTCGACGCGCTTTCCGTGCTCGAGAAGCGTTCGTTCGACGTGGTCGTTTCCGATTTGCAGATGCCGGGCGTGGGCGGGATGCAATTGCTCGACACGATCGGCAGCCGTTTTCCCGAGCTTCCGGTGATCTTGATGACAGCGCACGGCTCGGTGCCGCTCGCGGTCGAGGCCATGAAACGCGGCGCGGTCGACTTCATTCTCAAGCCGTTCGATCGCGATGAGATGCTGTTCGTCGTGGACAAAGCGCTCGCGCGTTCGAAGATCAGCTCGGCCCAATCACCGCCGATCGGCATCGAAGGCTCGGACTTGATCTCGAGCTCGGATTCGATGAACGAGGTGCTCGCCACGATTCGAAAGGTTGCCGCGACGACGGCGACGGTTCTCATTCGCGGTGAAACCGGCACAGGTAAAGAGCTAGTGGCGCGCGCGCTCCACATGCAGAGCCCGCGCAAAGATCAGCCGTTCGTGCGCGTGCATGCAGCGGCGCTTCCGGATTCTCTTCTCGAGAGTGAGCTGTTCGGTCACGAGAAAGGCGCGTTCACCGGAGCGTCGATCCGCAAGCCTGGCCGAATCGAGCTCGCGCACAAAGGCACTATTTTTCTCGATGAAATAGGCGATATCACGAGCGCTCTGCAGGTAAAGCTGCTGCGGGTTCTGCAAGAACGCGAGCTCGAGCGCGTCGGCGGTACACAGACCATCAAAGTAGACGTGCGCTTCATCGCGGCGACGCATCGCGACCTCGAAGCGATGGTGCAAAAAGGTGAGTTTCGCGAGGACCTTTTTTACCGGCTGAATGTCGTGCCCATTCAGGTGCCGCCGCTTCGCGAACGCGGCGCGGACGTCGAGGTCATCGCGCGCCATTTCTGCGCATCATTCGGAAAGCAAAACGGCAGGCCGAACATGTCGCTCGAGACCGCGGCAATCGCACGATTGCGCGCGCATACTTGGCCGGGAAACGTGCGCGAGCTCCAGAACTTGATGGAGCGACTGGTCGTGTTGGCAGACGCGACGAGCATTCGCGAAATCGACGTGCAACGGGAGCTCGCGAAGATCACCACGCGTATCGAGCCGGGACAGGTGAACGCGGATTCGACGATGGATGCGCAGCGACGTGATGCAGAACGAGGCGCGCTGGTGCAAGCGCTCGCTCGCGCAAAAAACAATCGAACACTCGCCGCGCGTCTGCTCAACATCAGCCGACGCACGCTCTACAACAAGCTGCGCGAGCACGACCTCGAGTAGCCGAGACCGTTTGAGCAAAACGATGCACGACGTGTGCAGCGAATTGCACGGCTCTCGCGACGTCGATTCGTCGCTGCACTGAAAATGCGAAAACGCCTATAAAAATAGGTCGATCTGCTCTCGGCACGTCGCGTGCTGATGGACGGGCATGGGGACTACATCTCGTTTGATCTTCGCGCTACTCGCTTCGCTCTTCATTCCGCGCGTCGCGTTCGCCGACGGCATCGACACACCACCATCACCACCGACCTGGAAGGCCGACCCGCTGTTTCCGGGCGCGGGTCACGGATCGATCGGCGTCGGTTCGGGCGTTCCATTTCTGGCGATGGGAGAGGCGGCGTATGCACCCACGAGTCACTTCGCGATCGGCGCGATCGTCGGCGTCACGCCCTTCGTGTTCGGCGCAGGCATCCGACCGCGCTTCGGTGTTCCGCTTGGCGAGCGCATGCGCATCTCACTCGTTGCTCCGATCCTTTGGTACCCGACCGGCGACGGGCTGTTCGGAAATGGCGCGCCGTGGTTTCTCGCGCAACCGTCTTTGCGACTCGAACGAAAGCTCGGCGAACGCTTCTACGCGAACGTCGGCGCGGGCGTGATCGCAGCCGTCGGATTTCCCGCTCATGGTGAAGGCGGGCAAACGGTAGTGACCTACAACGATCGACGCGTGGTCGGAAGCGGAACACCGTGGGGAGTTTGGAACACGTTCGGCGTTGGCGTTGCTGCATCGGTGGCCGACTGCACGACGGTATTCGCTGACGGCATCGTGATCATGCGCGGTGACGAGCTCGCAGGTGCCGATTGGATCGGAGGGCCCCCGTTCGCGTTCACGCTAGGCGTGACGAGGACGTTGTGATCTGCCGTAATTTGCGGCACTTCGTGGCATTCGTTGCGATCGCGACGATTGGTTGTGGGCCGCTCACCGCCGATGCACCAGCGACGACGTCGACCTGCTCGAACACGGCCGTGACGGGCGGACACGAGGTCGATCCATGGAAGGAGCTGCTCGTCGTCGACGATGCCGTGATGAACGATGCTGCAGCGAAAAACGAGACGGATGGCCCGCTCAGTTTTCGCTTCGTGATGGAACGACTCGCTGGCTCGACCACTGATGCGTCGACGTGGACGAGCACGTGGATGAAATCGTGGGCGCCGTCTTCGCTCGATATCGACGGCGATCTCGCGCACGCGCCGTTTCGTCTGATCGCCGTGGCGAACCGGATGGATCTCTCGCAACCCGCTGGAAGCGGCTCGGCAGAAGGGCGTTTGATTTTTGCGGCGACCGATGGGCCGGGCGACGATCCCGCGTCGAATGCGCTGCCGCTGACCGTAATCGTCGAGTTCGATCTGCCGGGTGCTCCGAGTAATTGGGCGGCTCGCTGGCATGCGTTGGGCGCCTTTGACACATTCAATGCACAATACATCGATGCGTTGACGACTCTTACGTCCGCATTCGTCAGCTCGGAAAATCTCGGACAAATCCGCATCAATGACGGCCTCGAAGATCCGCGCGGCGTGCTCCACGAGTTTCATCTCGCGAATGGATCGCTCGTGTCGACCGGGCTAGAGCGCACGCCGACGCACACCATGGACGGGACTGCATCGCTCGGTGATTATCTGAACGCGAATCGAGACGAGATCCTGGCCGGCGACTACAAGCTTCCGCAGACGTTTCTGGCGCCCGAAATCACGCTTGGCTCGACGTGGACATTACCGGGCGTCGACGAACAGCTGCGGAAGGCGTTTGCGGCGGGAACATGCGACGGCTGTCACGGAGGCGAAAATCCGGTCATCGACGGCGCGTTCCATGTGTCGCCCTTTCGACAAGGCACCGCGAAGGTCTCGCGCTTTCTTTTCGATCCCGACAATCGTGACGACGACGAGCTCACTCGAAGAGCAGCGATCTTGAGGAATCTCGCGTGCGCGAATTAATGCCGTCGATCGACGCGCATTCGAGCCCGCAAGAAATACACCGCTGACATCGCGGCAATGCCGTTAATCAAGCTGGATTTGGATGCGGCCGATGTTGCGCTCGCACGCGCGCAAAGCGAGCTCATCGTCGACTTGAAAGCGGCCGCTCCACTGGTCGAGAAGGGAATGTGCGTGCGCCTCGCGTTGCCTGTGCACAAAAATGGAAAGGTCGAGGTGCTCGACGCCGGACCGACGATCATCACTTCCATATCGCCGAAGGGCAATGGAGCGAAGCGAGGACAGTAGACATCGGATCGGCAGCGCGGAAAGCGCTAGGTTCGGTCCCGCTTACAAAGGTCGTTTGCAAATGCTTTTCTAGAAGGATGCGTAAGCTCGGGGGCGTCGCTTGGATTCCGTTCGTTGCAATCGCACTGTCTCAAGCATGCGGGGGCGGCGACGACAGCGCTTCCGGCAACTCGAGCGACGATGCGG
>JBDTFL010000353.1:0-8732 GCA_039937955.1 Polyangiaceae bacterium
TCGCTAGATCAGCGATTTTCGAAACGCGACCAGCCGGTCGGCGATCTCGAAGCCGAGCGCTTGGTGCGCGGCGATTGAAAGGTCGTTGTCGTGCCACGTGTCGGAGCCCATTTCCGTGCAGCCCTGCGCGCGCGCCCACTCTTCAGCGACTCGCATCAAGAGCGCGCCGACCGATTTTTTGCGATGCGCGGCTTTGACGAACCAGCCTTCGACAAAACCGGCAGGCCGCGCGCTGTCGCATCCTTCGGCGTGTGAGCGCATGCCGACCTCCGCGAAGCCGATGACCTCGTTGGTGACGTCGCCGTCCGTTTCCGCAACGAAAAGCGCATAAGGCAGCGTGCTCGCAAACGTGCCCGCGAAGATCGTGTCGATCTCGTGGGCATGCTCGTCCAGCGTTTGATCTTGGCGCAGCGCAAAAAACATTTCGGCCAGCGCTTCGCGATCGCCCGCAATGGCTGGCCGAATTTTCACGCGAGTCTCAGAGCTTTTTGCAGACGTCGACGACCGCTTGAACCGATTCGGCGCTCTTCTTGAGCATGCCTTTTTCCTCTTCAGTGAGCTCGAGCTCGATGATTTTTTCGACGCCCTTGCCGCCGATGACGCACGGCACGCCCATGAACAAATCTTTGTAGCCGTACTCGCCGTCCAAATATGCGGCGGCCGGGAGAATGCGTTTCTGATCGTTCAAGTAGCTCTTCGCCATCGCGATCGCGCTCGAGGCTGGCGCGTAGTAAGCGCTCGTCCCCATCAAACCAAGCACCTCGCCGCCACCTTTGCGCGTGCGATTCACCATCGCGTCGATCTTGTCTTTCGCGATCAATTTCTGAACCGGGATGCCGCTGATCGTGCAGTGCGAGAGCACCGGCACCATGTCGTCGCCGTGTCCGCCGAGCACCATCGTGCGCACGTCTTTGACGCTGACGTTCGCCTCGCGAGCCAAAAACAAGGTGAATCGTGCGCTGTCCAAAACGCCGGCCATGCCGACGACTTTTTCTTTCGGAGCGCCGACGACGCGTTTGTATTCGTAGACCATCGCGTCGAGCGGGTTCGAAATCACGATGACGAACGCGTTCGGACAATGCTCTTTCGCGTTCTTCGCGACCTCGCGGATGATCGGCAAGTTGGTGCCGACGATGTCGTCACGCGACTGACCAGGCTTGCGCGGAATTCCGGCGGTGATGATCAAAACGTCGGCGTCTTTGAGATCGGCCCAATTCGACGTGCCGCGAATGTTGGAGTCGTAACCGAGGACGGCGCCGTTTTGCTCGAGGTCGAGCGCTTTGCCCTTCGCGAAATTTTCTTTCGCCGCGATGTCGAACAAGTAGACGTCGCCGAGCTCAGAGTTCGCCGCGAGACGCGCGAGCTCACCACCGATGTTTCCAGCGCCAATCAGACCGATCTTTTTTCGTGAGGGCATGAGCGCTTTCTAGTGCCGCCAGGCCCGCGACTCAAGAGCCGTCGCGCTGCTTTTTGCGAGTGTCGACTCAGCTCAGCGCGGACCGCTCGGCGGCACCGCGAAGAAGTCCCAAGCCGGCGTGTGATTGTGCTCTGCGGCCGGTTGATTCCAAATTCGGAGCGCTGCGTGCGATGCGTCGATGGCGCCCGTTGCGTCGTCGACGACCACCGAGGACAAATAAAGTTGCGGCGTCGGATTCGCTACTGGTGGCGGCGTTGCTCCGCGAATCGTCGAGAAAACGAGCCAATAATACGTCTTGCCGCCGACGTCGGTGGCGTTGGGCGCCCACTTCGGCCAGCTGTTCGAAACGCCCGGGCTGGCTTGTCCACTCAAGCAGGCCGGCGGATCATTTGCAGCGAGCCGGGTCGCAGTCGCGGCGCCGCCCGACGGCACGACATACACCTGACTCAGCGGGTTCGCGTAGTTGTCGCCGTTGCCGTCGCCAGCCGGATTGCTGATGGTCGCCGGAACGCGATCGAACGCGAGGAGCTTGTCGCCTTGCGGTGAGAACGTCGGATAGAATTCGGAGTACGCCGGGTCTGACGCGCCGTTCACCGGTGTCACCGCGCCGCCTGCGCGATTGTTGAATGGGATGGTCTTGATGTCCGCGTCTCGCGAGATGACCGCGACGCCGTACGCCATCGTGTCGGCAGACACGAACGCGATCTTCGTTCCGTCATGACTGAATGCGGCTTGTCCACCTTGGCGCGGCGTCGTCGGCGAGGTTATTTCGAAATCGCCGGTGCGCGCAAAAATTCCCCAACCGAATCCGGCAGTCGTTCCGGTTCCGGACCACTGGTTCGTGTTCGTCGCTTCGAGATCGGTCCAGATGATTTGATTGCTCGTGCCGTCGTTGTAGTTGGAGACGACGAGGCGATCGCCCGTTTGAAAATGCGCGCCCGACGTGGTCGGCGCTTCTTGCGTTTGCCGCAAAAGAAGCGTGTTTGCGGAGGCGGACACGATCGATGTCGGAGGCGCAGCTGCGTCGCCGTCGGTGGTCGTCATCGAGAGCCACGCGTGCGATCCGTCGCTGCCAGGAACCGTGGACGACAAAACGAATTTGCCGTCGCCCGCCGAACCATGACAACCGACGCATCCGACCGGCTCACCGACTTGCGCGGGTTTGACGATGTCGACGACGCCTTCGTCGCCGATCGCAAATCCTTTTAGTGATGCGGTCGTTGTCACCCAATAAATGATGCTGCCTTGTGCAGGTGCGGGCGCGATCGAAATGTCGCCGGATGATCCGACCGAAATTCCAGAGAGCGTTCCTGCGCCGTCGTCATAAACACCGGCGCGCACCGTCATCGTTATCGGATCGCCTTGCACATTCGCGGCGAGCGAGGTCCACATCGCCTTCGGCATCGTCCAACGATTCGAGCGCGTGTACACGACGAGGTCGTTCGTTTCCTTTGCAGTATGCAAACGAATTTCGAAGAGGTTTTGCGTTGCGACCGGAACGTACGCAAAGCTCGGACGCAGCCAATTATTCGGGAAAAGCGTTCCGACCTCGGGCTCGAAAACGCAAGGCCCACCGGTTGCTGCACCTGATCCTGCGGCGCCGAAGAGTGTTTCGGAATTTGCAGGTGCTGCTGCAACTGCAGACGTGCCGGCGTCGGATGCGCCGTCGATGATCGGTGTTGCCGGAAAATCCGAGCATGGATTGCACGTAGTGGCGCCGTCACCGCCGAGACCAGGTCCCGTTTCGGCAACGCTGATGGCGTCGGTGTTGCTGGCGTCCGTGCCATTGGTGAAATCACTTCCGCCGGAGCTGCTTCCGCATGCGAAAAAAATTCCGAAGGCTCCGCAAACTCCAGCGACGAGAAGAAGATTACCGCGTAAGCGCATTCTTGAAGCATAAGCGATACGAGCGCGTGGAGCACATTCTCACGCGCGCTTTACCGAAACGTCAGGATGCCCGACTAGAAGGAACGAGCTGAAGCGTCACTTCTTCATGTGCTCGATGATGTTGTCGCCGAACGCCGAGCATTTGATTTCGGTGGCTCCATCCATCATGCGGGCGAAGTCGTACGTCACGCGCTTCGACGCGATCGCGCCGTTCATTCCGTTCAAAACGAGATCCGCGGCTTCGGTCCAGCCGAGATGACGAAGCATCATTTCTCCCGACAAAATCACGCTTCCCGGGTTCACCTTGTCTTGGTCGGCGTACTTCGGCGCCGTACCGTGCGTCGCTTCGAAGATCGCGTGACCCGTGACGTAGTTGATGTTTCCGCCCGGCGCGATGCCGATCCCGCCGACTTGCGCCGCGAGCGCATCGCTCAAATAGTCGCCGTTCAAATTCAACGTCGCGATGACGTCGAACTCTTTCGCGCGCGTGAGCACTTGCTGCAGCGTGATGTCCGCGATCGCATCTTTGATGACGATCCCCTCGCCCGGTTTGCCCTTCGGAATTTGGCACCACGGTCCGCCGTCGATCTCGACCGCGCCGAAAAGTTTCTTCGCGACGTCGTAACCCCAATCACGGAATGCGCCTTCCGTGAATTTCATGATGTTGCCCTTGTGAACGAACGTGACGCTCTTTCGTTTGTTGGCGATCGCGTACTCGATGGCGCTCTTCACCAAACGATCGGTGCCCATCATGCTGACGGCTTTTATGCCGATGCCGACGTTGATGTCCGTCGAGCCTTTGATGCCGGCCGCGCTCGCGAATTTGTCGCCCGCTGCTTTCGTACCGAAACGAATCTTCGAAAAATCTTTCGGAAACTCTTTCGCGATGAAATCCAGCACTTTTTGCGACTCCGCAGAGCCGCCCGCCCATTCGATGCCCGCGTAAATGTCCTCGGTGTTCTCGCGGAAGATCACCATGTCGACGTCGCCCGGTTTTTTCACGGGGCTAGGTACGCCTTCGAACCAGCGCACCGGCCGGAGACAGACATAGAGATCGAGGAGCTGACGAAGCGCGACGTTCAGCGAGCGAATTCCGCCGCCGACCGGAGTCGTGAGCGGGCCCTTGATGCCGACCAAATATTTTCGAAAGGCGTCGACCGTTTCGTCGGGGAGCCAATTCTCGAAATTCTCGAATGCTTTTTCGCCGGCGTAGACTTCCATCCACGCGATTTTCTTTTTGCCGCCGTACGCTTTTTCGACAGCTGCATCGAACACGCGAACGCTGGCGCGCCAGATGTCACGACCGATGCCGTCACCTTCGATGAACGGAAGGATCGGATGATCGGGAACCGTGAGGTGCCCCCCGGCGCCCATGGTGATCGGTTGTCCATTTGCGGGAACGACGAAGGCGGCTTTCGACATGGCGGCGGGGCTCCTAGAAAGAAGGAGCGAACGCGTACCACGCGCGCAATGCTCGACTCAAGAGGGGCAAATGACGCGGCGCTTTCGGACGCCGCAAAAGCCGCGATCAGTGTTTGCGCTGCGGCGACGTCCGTTGCGCGGACGGCAATCCTGCGGGCCAATCGATGTGTTGCGGCGGCGCTCCGACGAGCGGATCTTTCGCAGGATCGACGGGTGCCGCATGAACCGGCGGCGGCCAAACCGGCAAGGCGCGCGCACGATCGCGCGAATCGTAGAAGCCGTCGTCATCCAGCGCTTCACCGGTTAAATCCCCGGCATTCGTGACCGGTGACGACATCGATTGGAGCGCATCTTCGCCGCCCGAAAAAATTTGGAGCACGTCGCCGTGCCGGTTGTGAGCACCGCTCGAGCTCGTCACGAGGAGCGCCGCCAAATAAAACGGCACGGCCGGAAACGAGCGCTTGCGCTTTTCGACGCTCCCCTCTGCGCCATCCATCCTCGCATCCTAAAGCGAAACGCTTACTCCTGCCATCCTTCGCCGACGATGTCAGTGATGATGATGGACGACTTTCTGGTGATGCTTCTGACCATGATGGCGATGCGTCATTGATCGGCGTGCCACGCGAATCGGCGTGTAGTCGAGAAACGGATTCGCTGCCGGGTCGGGTTTGCGCTCCGAAGACTCCGCGACCGAATTGGACCACCCACGAGCTTGGCCACGATCGCCGAGCTCTCGGACGCCGCCGTCGGATGCTGCGTCGTCCATTCCAACATCGAGAAGAGCGACGGTCTGCGCCGCAACGCTGGCCGGCGCGACGCCGATCGGCGCCGATAAAGCCCCCTTGCCCAAGAAAAACGCCTGAGCCTGTTGGCTCGGAAGTCGTCCGTGCAGACACGTCAGGAAAAACCAGCCGGTGACCAACGCGGCGAGGACGCCAAACGAGAGCCCGAAGCTCATCGTTTTTCCTTGTCTGTGGTGCCATCCCCCGAGCATGTCCTTGGTGTGTGCAAACGTCGCACCATCGCCATGATGGGGGGGACTTGCCGCGACGCCGGAACAATTGCCTGGTTATTCGTGTCTTTTTACGGCGAGGCTTGGATCAAGGGCGATCCGAATGGTCAAGGGCGGTGACCCACTTGCTATCCCGCTATCCCGCTCGTTTCCGCTTCGGAGTAGGTTGTCCGCCACAATGCACGCGTTTCTAAAGATGGCCCCGTTGCTCGCCATCGCCCTGTTTTCTCCATCAGGCGATGCAGCGCCGGCCTCGCCTCAACAGCCTCCGCAACGCTGGACGGCCGAGACGCCGGAAAAAATGATCGATCGCGCGAAGACTCGCGCCACTTCGGAAAATGCGACTGAGCGGGAAATTCTCGCGTCGGTCGCGATCATCGCGGATTTGGCGAGCGCTGCCTCGCACGGATCGGCGGTCGCCGCGCTCATCGAAATTGCAGCAACCCCGGCACCGACGGCCAGTGCACCGAAAGAGGCACGCACCGAGGCCGCGGTAATCGCGCGCATGCTTTCAGACGACGAAGGAACGACGACCGGGACGGGTTTCGACACCGCGCTCGGCATCGTCACGTCGACGTCGATCATCGGTCCGTTTCGCGACACCGGTGGCGGCCTCGCGCGTCGTGAAGGTCCCGAAGCGAAAGACGAAAAATTCTCGAATGCAGCAGCGAATTATTCGTGGGGCTCGGTCGACGTGCATTGGCGAGCGGCAACGTCCGACGCCGAAGGCATACCGCTCGATTTGTGGATCGAGCCACGCAAAGAGAGCTGCTCGATCATCGCGGCGACCGTAAAGCTCGACAAAGAGACGACGTTCGTCGTGCGTCTCGCAGCGACGGGCTCGGCGCGTTTGTCGATCGATGGCGTCGACGCGGGCTCGAGTGAAGAGGCCAACAGCTCCGCGCTGTTCGAGCGTTTGGCGGCAAGAGCCGATCGCGCTGCAGCCGGCTCGCATTTGATTTCGGCGAAGGTTTGCACGGGCGCGCTGGCCGACGACGGTCGCGCGCGATTGCGCATCACCGACGAAAAAGGGGACGCGCTGCATTTGCAAACGACCTCAGCGCTCGTCGAGCCCGCTCCGAAGACGCACGTGGTGAAGATTCTGACGCCCCTCGCGCGCGCGCTCGTCTCGAAGGGCGACATCGACACGCAAATCGCGGCGACCATCATCCGCACGTTGGCCGGTGCCGACGACGATCGAAGCCCACGCGCGCCGGGCCTCCTCGATTCGATCGAGCACGCCTTGAAACCCGACGACGTCGATCGCCTCGCGGTCGCGGGTTGGCTCGCGCCGTCAGGAGCAAATCGCAGCGGCTGGTTGAACGACGCACGAAATCGAGCGGAAAAATCGGGGGATCATGAGACAGTTGCATTCTGCACGCGTCGTCTCGCGGCTTCCCGTCTGAACGCGAAGATGGCGGACTGGGCGCAATCGACCATCGCGAACGGCATCAGTGCTGCGAAAGACGACGAGGCCGTAACGTTGCGCGCAGACGTCAAGGTCGCACTCAACACCGAGGCGCTCCGCATCGACGGATTGCACGAGCTCGAAGCTGCGGCGGATGCCGAGCAGGACAAAGCCTCCGACGATCTTCTCGAAGCGCTGGCGCGTGTCGCATCGTCCCTCGATCCGGCACGCGAGTCGTGGGCGCGCCTGAAGCTGGCCAAACGTGGCGAGAAGGACAATGCGTACATCGCGTCGATCCGTGATTCGAAACAAGCGGTCCTAGCCGCGAACGATGCGTTTGCGAGTGGCCTCGACGACTCGGACGAAGCGGTCGACATCGTGAGCACCGTGCTCGCGAACGGCGAAGCGAAAGCGGCGCGAGGCCTTATTTCGCCGCTGATTTCACTCGCACCGAATCGCGCGGACGTTTGGACCGTCGTCGCCGACACGCTCGCAGCGCTCCCGCGCAATGCCAAAGAGGAAGCGCAGATGCGCGGCGCATTGCAACGTGCCCGCGACCTTGCACCAGGCGACGCACGCACGAAGGGCGTGATGACGCTCCTCGAAAAAGACAAGACGACCGAAGCAGGTGACGAGCATTATCTGGTGCCCGAGCAGACGCTGCTGGCGCAACGAAAAGGGGCGCCTGCTCCAGGAACGGCGCCCGACGTTGCCGATCGCGAGCTGTATTGGCTGCGCGCGGTGGTGATGCACAAAGACAAACGCGTCTCGCAGCTCATTCAATACGCGCGCGAGATCGTGATTGCGCCGCGCACGCAGGACGAGCTCGTGGAAGATCTTCCGGCGGAAGGCGACCTCACGGAAATCTTGCGCGCACGTGTTCATCGCAAGAGTGGCGGCACGGCATTTCCGGTCGAAGAGCACGACGAAGGATCGCGACCGCGCGTGAAGTGGCCTGATTTGCAGCCTGGCGACGTGGTTGAGGTCGCCATTCGTACGTGGACTGCAGCGGCGGTTGGCGGTCGTGGCGACCCGCCATTTTATTTCATCGATTATGCGGGCGCCCCCTCCACGCATCCGCTCCTCTACAACGAGGTCGACATCGAGACGCCGAAAGACCATCCGCTCTTCGTCGACGTGCTGCATGGCGCGCCCGACAAAAAAGAAGAGAAGGACGTGGGCGCAACGCACATCGTTCGCTTGGTTTGGAATGCACCGAAGATCGTCGCCGAAGAGCCGCTCTCACCGGCGATGAGCGAGATCGTTCCGGTGATTTTGGGATCGACGTTCCAGACGTGGAACGATTTCCGTGCATGGTACACGGAAGCGGTTCGAGGCTTCACCGAGCCCGATGACGAAGTTCGTCGTCTCGCTGCCGAGCTCACCAAAGGAAAAAATACGCGCGAGGACAAGGTGCGCGCGATTTTCAATTTCGTGTCCGACGACATTCGCTACGTGAATTACGTGAGCGGCGAATGGTGGCTCCCGAATCGCCCGCAGCAGCTGCTCGCGCGTCGCGAAGGCGATTGCGACGACAAAGCGATGCTGCTGATCACCCTATTGAAGAGCATCGGAATCAATGCGGA
>JBDTFL010000354.1:0-8527 GCA_039937955.1 Polyangiaceae bacterium
CTTGTCGGCGGAGTCGGCATCGATGCCGCCACCGACGAGAGCCGCGCCAATCTCGTCCGCGCTCACGCGTGTGGCGTTGGCGATCATTTCGCGGCGCTCGCGGATCGATACTTTGTAAAAGCCAGGCAACCGCGATGTCGTCGCCATGTTCAGCTCATTTCCATTTCTTCTTCGTCGTCCGCTTCTTTTTCTTCGATGGGCTCGCTGTGCAACCCGGCCGAGTCGAGTCGCAAATCGAGGGCGTGCATTCCGAGCTGGGTCGCTCGTTTGTCGAACTCGTCGCTGGGAGGTGTAGTTCCCAAATAGACGCCGACATCTCCGCCGCCTGCTCCGGATGGGAAAAAAGCAGAATTTTGCATGGCGGCAACCACCGCCAGCCGACGAAATTCCAGCGGAACGATCGGCGCATCCGCCTCTTCACCGAGCTGCTCGAGCCCCTCCGCGAAGGCGCGCGCTGCATCGACGAACGTGCCCGCCGCGCCATCGAGGAGTTGCGCGGCCGCGCGCTCAGACGCGTCGGCGAGCTTCATGAGCACGCGATCGTAAGCGTCGCGATCGCGATCACGGAGCGCCCAAACTTGAGCGCGCAATTCACTCGTGCGTGCGCTCGTTCCAGAGAAATACGCACGCCATTCGAGCGCGAATGGCAAGTCGAGTGATGTGACCCACGCCTTTCCGGCGTGTAGCGAGTAGCGAAGAATGCCGCCGTACGTGCTCGCTGCGAGATCGACTCCGCTGCCACCGCCTTGAACTGCGGCATGCGCCTCACGTGCTCGCGCGAAAATGGTCGTGCGCACGTCGGGGTCGTCGAGTGATTTTCCGCGACGCGCGAAGTCGGCACCGAGAGACGCCACGAGCACCGCCGCGCTGGAGCCCAGTCCCAATTTTTTCCCGTCGATGTGCAGCGCGCTCGCATCACAAAAAGGACATTTTTCACCGAGCGCTTCTCTGACCTCGGCGGAAGGATTTTCGGCGTCGCGGCCGAGCTCCGCGCGCGCATGACGATTGACGGCGATGACGATCGCAGGCGAGCCTTCGAGCACCGCGTACGCGCCCGTGAACAACATTTTTCCGGGAGCGACGGCCCATTTCGGTTGCGTGGTCACACGCCACCGCCCGATGTTGGCTCGACGCGCGCTGCACCACCGGGCCGCGTCGTGAGCACGCGAAGCACGCCCGGCACTTTCGTCAGGCGCTGCGCCGCGATGTCCGCGTCACGTGTTTGCACCAACACTTTTACGTGAGGACCAGCGTCGATGGTTGCGTACGCGAGAAGGTTTTCTTCGCGCATTTTTCTCACCTCGGCGAGCGCAGCGTTCGTCGCGCCGTTGAAATAAAGAATGCCGGCCGCCATCGCGCTTCCGTGCATCGCGAGCGCGCTCGACTCGGCGCACGCGCCCATGCGCGAAAAATTCTTCTCCAGTAGCGCCGCACGAAGCTCCGCATATATGTGAGGCGCCGCTTCGCACCAAGCTGCATAAAATGGGCTTTTTTTGGCTGTTTCGTTCATTCCGGCGGTCGAGCCAATCGACTTTTGGGCGTCGGTCGTCACGCAGACCAAGACGCGCAGATTAATCTGATCGAGCGGCGCGACTTGGCGGGCAGCGCCTTCGGTGTCGAGCTCCGCAAAGCCGCCGAAGATGCTGCGTGCTGCGCTCGCGGAGCTCTCTCGTGCGATCGAAGCGACCGCGCTTGCGTCGAGGTCGACACCCGCGGCGCGCGTTGCCGCGAGGGCAAGCGCGGCGAACCCGGATGCGCTCGACGCTAGACCGCTGGCCGTTGGAAAATCATTTTCGCTGACGACTCTCGCGCGTCTTCGTTCGCCGGAAAGTAAGCGCACGCGGTCAAGCAGCCCGTGCAGCCGTCGCGCGCCCTCGCCGATCGTTTCGACGCCGTTCAAAAGAAAATGATCGCTGCCAAGTCCTTCGTCGAACGTCACCGACGTCGTGGTCTTCATCCCTTCGAGCGTCACCGACAAGCTCGGGACCGCCGGAATGTTTCCCGCGCCAGGCTTTTTTCCCCAGTATTTCGCGAGCGCGATGTTCGGGTGCGCAACTACGCGCACGGTGTTGGCGCGCGGATCGCTCATCTCAGGGCGTTGCCTCGAGCACGAGCTCCGCGTTCGTGTGCACGCGCGTGACGAATCCAGCGAAGCCTGCGTCGTGCCAAGCCCGCAGGATTTCGGCCGTCTTGTCGACCGATGCTAGTGCGACGACGCAACCTCCGCCGCCAGCTCCGGTGAGCTTTGCGCCGTACGCGCCAGCGGTGCGGGCGAGGCCGCAAAGCGCTTCGATTTCGGGTGTGGAGACGAAGAGCCCGCTCAAGATCATTTGATTGAGATCCATCAAGCGTCCGAGCGTTCGTACGTCTCCTGCTTCGATCGCGCCGCGTCCGTTTTCGACCAGAGACCGGATGCCTTCGAAGCTCTTCTCGACGATGGTCGGTTTTTTCTCACGAAGCTGGGCGACGCCTTCGACCATGGCGCGTGTGCCTGACGCGATTCCGGTGTCGCCTACGCAAAGAGTTAGCTGTCCGCCGACGCGCACGGACGTGATCGGTTTTCCTTTTTCGAACAAGACGCATCCGCCGCGTGCTGAAACGGCGGCGTCGACCCCCGATGGATTGCCGTGAAAAACGCGCTCCCAGCCCATGGCCAGCTCACACGCGCGTTCCATGCTGGCGCCCGGAACGAGAGCTCGTGCGATCGAAACGCCGAGCGCCGCGGAACAACCGAGACCGCCACCCGGTGGAATTTCCGCTGAAGCCTCGACGAGCCAAGAGCCGGGGACGGCGTCGACGATCGCGCGAAATGCGCGCGCCAGATCACTGTCGGAGTCGGCGTCGATTTCGATTGCGGGCGTCGTTTGACCTTGTTGA
Organism: Polyangiaceae bacterium; assembly: GCA_039937955.1. Taxonomy (GTDB): domain Bacteria; phylum Myxococcota_A; class Polyangia; order Polyangiales; family Polyangiaceae; genus JAICXU01. The sequence goes on from JBDTFL010000354.1 coordinate 2,878, forward strand.
ATGCGGAGAATGCTCCTGGTCGCGATGGGTTGCGCCCTCGCGCTCGCGCCGCGATCGACGCCGACGGCGATCGCTGGAATGCCGTAAACGACCGCGTGCTCGCCAAGCAAAATGACCTTGCCGCAAGCGTGACTGCCGCCGAATACTGATTTGCTGCCCGTACCGTTCGTCACTGGTTGCGTCCTCCGAGAGCTGCCGCTGCGCCGAGCAACAAATTTTTTCCGTTGTCGGTGAGCTCGGCTGCGTCGATCGCGATTGTCGCTTCGTCGAGCAGCTTCGCGATGCGTTCTTCGATGCGCGTTCGTGCGCCCGAGCGTGTGATGCGGTCGCGCAGGCTTTCGATCAAAGCGGCCGCATCGACATTCGCGGTCGGGCTCGCGCTCGCGCTACGCAAAAGTGAAAGCTCTTCGATCACCTTCGGATCGGTCGATGCCTCGACGATGAGCGCGGTGAACTTTCCCTGACGCAAATCGCTCGAGTCGGACTTTCCCGTGATCTTCGGGTCTCCGTAAACGCCGAGGAGATCGTCTTTCAGCTGAAACAAAATTCCGAGCGGACGCGCGATGGCAGCGAGGCTTTGCGTCTGCGCGTCGGTTGCGCCGGCTAATGTTGCGCCGATCGTGAGTGGTCCCCATGCCGTGTAGCTCGCGGTTTTGAGCTCATAAACGCGGTCGATCGCGTCGCGCATCTGGTCGTGTTGGCCGCGATGACGCTCAACCGACCCGCGCACGTCGTACATTTGGCCGAGCACGACGTTGCGAAGCATGTCGCCCATCGCGCGCGAAGCACGGGCTATTCGTTCTTCGGGAAGCGGACACGTGCAGAGTGCACGGAGCGAAAGGGCTGCCGCGAAATCGCCGGCGAGAACCGCGAAGATCTCGGCCTCGCGCGCCGTGTCGAAATGCGCGCGGAGCGCGGCATGAACAGTCGGGCCGCCACGGCGAACCTCGTCTTGGTCGATCCAATCGTCGTGTGTGAGCAGATAGCCTTGGAGCAGCTCGAACGAGACGAGCGCTGATAAAATGGGTGCGCGGTCCTTCCCGCCGCATCCTTCATGAGCCGCGGCGAGCAAAACTCCGCGCAGCCGTTTGCCGCCGCGCTCGACCAGCGCGCGCAGCGCGCCAATCACCGGCGCAACGTCTTTGGCCAGGAAATCAAGCTGCGACGTTCGTTCGAGATCGTCGAAGTAGATCGGCAATGCCAGATCGATCTCGCCTTTGACGATGCGCGCATATTCGAGAAACCCCGCTCGCTGCGTGTCCTTGCGAGCAAAAATAAGTTCTGGGTCGCGGCGGGTCATCGTGAGATCAAGGTTGACCGATCGAGCCAAAGAATAGGGTCGTGATACTTATAGTCCAGCTGCGCGTCAGCGCGAAGCGAGAGATCGCATGAGTGACTCCACGAAACATCCGATCGGCTCACGAAAGATCGATCACATCGCGCTTTGCGCGACCGAGGACGTCGGCTTCCATGGAACGACTACGCTTCTCGAGTGCGTTCGGTTCCTTCATAACGCCCTGCCCGATCTCGATTTCGCCGCGCTAGACCCGAGTATTTCGCTCTTCGGAAAAAGACTGAAGCTGCCGCTGTGCATTGCTTCGATGACGGGCGGCACGGAAGAAGCGACGCGCATCAATCGTGATCTTGCCGCGGTCGCCGAAGCGCGCGGCCTCGCGTTCGGTGTCGGAAGCCAACGCGCGATGGTCACACGTCCTGAATCGGCGCCGACGTATCACGTGCGCGGCGTTGCGCCGACCACGGTGGTGCTCGGAAATCTCGGCGTCGTTCAAGCGCGCGACATGAAGGCCGCCGACATTCGCAAGCTCACCGACGCGATTGGAGCAGATGCACTCTGCATCCATTTGAATCCGGCGATGGAGCTCGTGCAACCGGGTGGCGATCGCGATTTTTCGGGCGGACTCGCCGCGATCGCGCGCATCGTCGAAGAGCTGTCCATACCTGTCATCGTGAAAGAGACCGGCTGCGGAATTTCGGCGAATGTGGCAAAACGCCTGAAAAACGTGGGCGTCGTGCACGTCGACGTTTCGGGAGCCGGCGGCACGTCGTGGGTTGGCGTCGAAACGAAACGGGCCGAAGCTCAAAACGATGCAGCATCGAAGGCACTCGGCGATTCGTTTTGGAATTGGGGAATTCCGACGGCCGCGAGCGTAGGAATGGTCGCCGGCGTCGGCTTCGAAACGATCTTCGCGACCGGCGGAATCAAGAGCGGAATGGACATCGCGCGCGCGATCTCACTCGGCGCACATCTCGGCGGAATTGCGCGGCCCATGTTGCAAGCCGTTCGCGAGCACGGCGAAAAGGGCGCGCATGCATTCGTCGACGCCATCGAAGCCGAGCTCCGCGCGGCGATGTTGCTCACCGGAAGTCAAAATGTGTCGGCGCTTCGTAACGCTGAAAAAGTGATCGTCGGTGAGCTTGGGCTTTGGCTGCCACAAACCCAATAGAGCTGATACCTTCACGCTGCGATGGCCGAGAAGAAGAGCTCACCTCCGAGCAAAAAAAAGCCTCCCGCCGACGATGCGGTCGAGCTGAAAATGCAGCGCGATACGTTCGTCCACACCTTCTTCAAAAAAGGTGCGGAGTTCACCGAGGAGCTTTTGCGCTAGAACGAGCGTCTCCGAAAAGAGATGGTCGACATCGAGGAGCGGAACGCACAGCTGCGTACTCAGTTGAAGAGCAACCAGGCGATGCGTGAGCTCATCAACAAAATCGAGCACCTCGAGAGCGAGCGCGACAAGCTGCTGACCCAAGTGCACGAGGTCGAAGCGGTGTCGTCGCGCTTTTCGAATCGCTACGCCGAAATGGAGGAGGAGCTTTCCACGCTCGCGAACCTCTATGTGGCCAGCTATCAGCTGCACTCCACGCTGCGCCCGAAGCTCGTTTTGCAGCACCTGCGTGAGCTGCTCGCACAACTGGTCGGCGCGCGTGCGCATGCATTTTACGTCGCCAACGAAGCGCACACCGAGCTGCTGCCGGTAACCAGCGACGGCGTTTCACACGAGCGCTTGCCGCGCATTCCCCTCGGAGCTTCGAGCCCCGACGTGAAAAATCAGGCCGTCACCGCCGCCGTCGAACGCGTGTATCTTACAGGCATTCCGCATTTCAACGAAGAACGCCTCGGAAAACCGAGCAGCCCGAAGCCGTCGGACGACGCACCGGTCGCATGCTTGCCCATGCGCATCGACGATAGCGTGGTCGGCGTCATCGTCATCTACTCGCTGCTCGAGCAAAAAGATCACTTCGTCGCGGTCGACTATGAGCTGTTCAAAATGCTCGGTGCGCACGCGGCAACTGCGCTCATGGGCGCGCTCTTGTTCGCGAACGCGGAGGGCAAGCTTCCGGGTTTCGAGGCCATCCAGAATCTTCGGGCAGCAGGATGATCGTGCACAGCGTGTGGGTGGGAAACAGCGGTTCGGTTAATGACTCGAGGGAGACATGAGCGCCGAGTACTCGTGTTTGGTGGTCGAAGATTCACCGATGATGAGGCAGCTCCTCGTATTTGCGCTTTCGCGCGTGAAAAATTTGAAGGTGGTGGAAGCAGATGACGGCGTGGACGGCCTGCGCAAGCTCGCCGCCGGAAAGTTCGACATCATCCTCACCGACATCAACATGCCGATCATGGACGGGCTAAAGCTCGTCAAACGCATCCGCATCGATCCGGTTCACAAAGACACGCCGGTCATCATCATCACCACCGAAGGCTCGGTCGAAGATCGCAAACGCGCCATCGAGCTCGGCGCCAACGCGTACATCACGAAGCCCATTCAAGCGCCGCAGGTGATCGCGAAAGTGAAAGAGCTGCTCAAGATCACGGGCGGCTGATCCGACTCGCAGCCGAATTTACGGCAAATCGAGCTGCACGCAGGCGTCTAGACGGGCCGATGACGAAAGTAAAAATCTGCGGCATCACGAACCTCGAAGATGCACGCATGTGCATCGACGCAGGCGCGGACGCACTCGGATTGAATTTCGTTTCGGCGAGCCCACGTTGCATTTCAGTGGCTGACGCGCGCGTGATCGCAGACGCCGTTTCTGGATCGATCGAAGTAGTTGGCGTCGTTGCAAACATGGACCTCGACGCCATGCGCGAGCTTCTCGGCGACGCGCATTTGGACACGTTGCAGCTTCACGGCGACGAAACGCCGAGCGTCGTGTCGGCTCTCCTGCCCCATGCATACAAAGCGATCCGAATCGCAAACGCGAACGACGTCGAGATCGCCATGACATTCCCCGGCGACGATTTGCTGCTCGACGCAAAAGTGCCGGGCGTCTTGGGAGGATCGGGTCACGCGTTCGATTGGTCGCTCATCGTCGACATCGCCAAAAAGCGGCGCATCACGTTGGCCGGTGGCCTCACTCCCGAAAACGTGCAGAGTGCAATACGTGCAGTTTCCCCGCATTGCGTCGATGTTGCGAGCGGCGTCGAAGTCGCAGGAAACACGAGAAAAAAAGACGTTTCACGCGTCCGCGCATTCGTTACGGCATCAAAATGATCTCTGCTTCTACGCGCTCTTCTCGAGATCCGTGATCGCCAAGATTTGGGGCGCAAGATCTTTGCTCGGATCGATGCGCTCGAGCAGCGCGTCGGCGGGCGTTTGGTCCTTCTCCGCCAGCTTGCGCAAAGGTGCAGTATGCACGCGTTCGTCTTTGCCCTTCGGATTCAGCTTCGCGCGACGCTCGAGACCACCGTCCGCAATATCCAAAAGCTGGAGCGCATACCTCGACAATTTTTCCCCGCGGAACTTCGACTTCAAGCCCTGCATGTGGACGTCCTCACGCGTGGCTTGCACCTCGTCGAACTTCCAATCGCGGGTCATGGCGTCGGCGTCGGCGAGTGCCTTTTTGTCGTAAAAAATTCCGGTCCAAAGCGCGGGCAACGCACACGCGACCGATGCATTTTGTGCGTCCGCACTACGTACCTCGATCGTCTTCTTCAAGCGCACTTCGGGAAACAGCGTGTTCAAGTGGGTCTGCCAATCGTTCTGCGTCGGGTGATGGCCCTTGAAGCCTTCTTTCCAAAATTTGCGGAACGGCTGACCGGTGTTTGCGAACACCTCACCGTTTCGTTTGAAAAGAAACATGGGAACGTCGAGCGCCCACTCGACATAATCCTTGTATCCTGCATCTTCTTTCCAAACCGCGGGAACGAGGCCGGATCGGTCGTTGTCGACGTCGAGCCACACCTTCGCGCGGTAGCTCAAACCGCCATACGCTTTGCCTTCGACCCACGGGCTGTTCGCGAACATCGCGGCGGTGAGCGGCGAAAGCTTCAACGACACGCGCATCTTGGTCATCGCGTCGCGTTCGTCGGTGTAGTCGTAATTCGCTTGCACCGTCGACGTGCGAAGCATCATGTCGAGCGCATATGCTCCGCGCGTAGGCAAATACTCGCGCATCAATTTGTAACGTTCCTTCGGCACCCACGGCAGCTCTTCGCGCTTCGCAAACGGATTGAAACCGATGCCCATCCAGCGAACGCCGATGCGACGCGACACCGCCGCGATCTCTTTCAGGTGCGAGCTGATCTCCCAACAGACCGCGTGTACGTCGTCGACCGGCGCGCCCGACAGCTCGAGCTGACCGCCCGGCTCCAATGTGATCGACGCACCATCGCGAAGCAGCGCGATGA
>JBDTFL010000355.1:0-5137 GCA_039937955.1 Polyangiaceae bacterium
GACGGACGTTTGATGCCCGGCCCGTCGAGTCGCGAGCTTCCATACATCCACGCGAAGATGATGATCATCGACGGCACGCGCGCGTACGTCGGCTCGATCAACTTTTCCGAGAACTCCACGCGCCACGCACGTGAGCTCGGGATCGTTTTCGAGGATCAAAGTGCCATCGCGCAGATCTCCGCGGCGTTCGAATCGGATTGGTCGAAGGCAATTCTTCCGACCGATCCATCGGCTACGTGCGGCAGCGGTCGTCGCCAACCCCTAGGGCCCGGCTCCCCAATAGAGGAGTGAAGCTCACCGAATCGGAGGGCACATCCCCCGGTTTCTCGAGAAATTCGTTGGTGGAGCTTCCCCCCGCACTGGATCAGAGCGCCACCTGAAATGCGGGATTTCGGGTTGGGGGCAAAACACTGAATGAGATTCAGCCTGTAAAAATGCAGGGTTCGCGAGGTCAAGGGGCGCATGTAGGTTGGCCTGCGACTTGCTCAGGCGGCGGACATGATCACGACCCGCGCCTCGCTCGTGTTGATGTCGGCTTTCATTGCCTCGCTTGCATTGAATGGCTGCTCCGCCGCGAGCCAAGATGACTCGGGTGAGTCGGAGGAGGACGTGAAGACGAATCCGAATCTCGCGCAGATGAATGACGTCTCGACGCTCTTGCCGCTCGCGAAGACGCAAAACGAATTCGATGCGTATCTCTCGGCGAGCTCGATCGGCGTCGGCGGCGACCTTTTTCCCGAGACGGTGTTCGACAAAGCGACGGGCGCGAAACCCGGTGGAGACACGGGTTCGGGCGGCGTTGGCTCGAGCCCGACGATTCAGTGGAAAGATCTTCGCGTCGTCGCGTTCCGAATCGACCCGTGCTTCGCGAATATCGGACCAGTCACCGACGCATCGAAATGCGACAACCAACTTCGACTTCTCTTTCAGCCCCTCGCGTTTTCAGGAACCGCAACGAGCGCGCTCGATGACGGCGTTCACGTTTTCTATTCGCTCACGCGTGATCAGCTCACGTCGCTTGTGCAAGACGTGATCAAAATTCGCCAGGAAAACGGCGGAACCAAAGATCTCGGCGCTCTCGGCGTGCATCCGATCATTGCGTCGCAGGGTTTGACCGGCGCCGAGTGGACCGCGCTCAGCGCAGACCTCTTGAAATACGCGGGCTCGAGCAACTTGATGCGCTTCACCGAATTCCAAAACGGAAATCTCGACACGACCTGGACGTTCGAAGGATTCGACATCGCGAAGGGCAAACCGACGCCGATGGTGATCCCGACGCTTCCCAGCAAAGGCACGAGCGAAGAGTTCTTCGTCGGATTCGGCGCAGGCTTCAACGGTGGTTTCACGCCATCGACGAACGCAACCGACGACATGCAGGTTCTCGGAAATACGGCGGCTGCAGGAAAAGCGAGCAAAGCGGACGCGCAGTCGGCGTTCGATGCGGCGCTGCGAATTCAGAATCCGGGCTTTCATTCACCGAACACGATCGATTGCGCGAGCTGCCACATGGCCGAGCCTGCACAAGTCGTGACCGGCGCGCAGCTCAAACTTTCGGCAACTGGAAACGCAAACGCGTTCGTCGCGAATTCGAAATACGTCAAAGCAGCCGACATGAAAGAGAAGACCGCGGAAGGCATGAAGGACGGTCTGAATATCCACATGTTCAGCTACAAAGATTCGAACCCGATGGTGCAAGCGCGCGTCATCAACGAGAGCGCATCGATCGTCACTTACTTGAATTCGTCGGTTTTAACCGGAAAATGAAGCGTATTTCGCGCCGCTAAAAGTGCGCAATGACTCCGGCATCGATCACGAAATGAATCCGCGACGTCGATTGGGTTGATGTCCCGGTCGGCGTCGTTTGCTGGTTCTTTCCCATGAGCGGGAGCTCGGTGCCGAGCGTCATCGTCACGCCGAGCATACGAATCGGGGTCGCGACCATCGAAACTTCGAACGCCGCCGCGGCGTCCATTCGCAGGTTCGTCGTCCGCACGTTGTCGGCGTTCGACCGCGTGAAGACCTCGCTGAGCGTGAGACCAGCGCGTGGCCAGAACGCAATCTCCGGCGCGACTTGTGCGACGTAACCCGCGCGCGGTGTGAACGAAAAAAGTGAAGTGAGCGGATCGGCGCCAGGTACGTTCGATGGCGATCCGGTGTCGATGCGCAACGCCGAAGCTGCCCCGAACGAGATGTGATGAAACGCAACGACGTCGAGGCCGAGCCGCGGCACGTTGTAGACGTCGTCCGAGCCAGGTGCAGTTCCGTACGACGCGCGGGTGGTGCTTTGCGAGCCGATTCTGTCGTGCGTAATGGCGATGACCGGCACGATGCGATCGAGCCCGATGATGATCGTGCCTTGTCGCGCAATCGGATCGGCATGTCCCTTCGTGCACCAGCCGAGCACGCAGAACGAAAACGCGATTGCGAATTGATGATGCGACAAGAGCGCGAGTATAGATCGGCGTATGAACGCGACTCCGCCCAACACGCATGCGGCGGCTGCGTTCGGTGATCGCGGCGTCATGGTGTTTGCGGCGCAGTTCGATTTCGGTGCTTCTCACGACGTCTCGCTGCATCTGAATTTCAGCGGTAATGCGTCGATCTCGCCATCACTGGAAGCCTTCATTTTGCCGCATCTTTCGCTCGGCGCGGCGCTCGGAATTGCGTTCGCGAGCAGCGACAGCGCTCATGCGTTCGGATATGGCGCATGGCCTCGCGTTGGTTACGCCTTTCCATTGTCGCGCGATTTGGTTTTTTGGCCGCGCGCCGGCGTCGAGCTTTCGACGAGCACGATCACCGTTTCGAACGTCTCCACGCGATCGGACGACGTTGCGCTCGCTTTCTATGCGCCGCTCTCGCTCCTGCCGTTGCCCGGTATCGAAATCGGATTCGGTCCGACGTTTTTTGCGGACATGCTCAAACGCGAATCGGGCGGAGGACCCGCGCCGCGCGGAACCACGCTCGGCCTCGCGATCGAGATCGGTGGGTGGTTGTAATATGCAACTAAATTAGATCTCGAGCTTGAGGCGATACCCGACGCCCGGCTCGGTCAGCAAGTACTTCGGGCGCGCCGGATTTTTTTCTAGCTTGTGACGAAGCTGCGTCATGTACACGCGAAGATACTGTGCCTGGTGCGCGTGACCCGGTCCCCAAACCTGATCGAGCAGTTGCTTGTGGGTGAGGACCATCCCCGCATGCTTCACCAGCATCGCCACGAGCTTGTATTCGATCGGCGTGAGGTGAACTTCTTGATTACCGACGAAGACCAAGCGGCGCGCGAGATCGATCTTGGCATCGCCCAAGGTCGCCGAGGTCACCGCCGGATCTTGCGCATTGCGCGCAGCATGACGAAGCGCCACGCGAATTCGCGCGAGGAGCTCGCCGGCACCGAACGGCTTGGTGAGGTAATCGTCGGCTCCTTGATCGAGCGCCTCGACCTTGTTCGATTCCTGACCGCGTGCCGACACGATCAAAATCGGCGCCGCGCTCCATTCACGAAGGCGCCGCGCGACCTCCATGCCGTCGATGTCCGGAAGACCGAGGTCGAGAATCACCAAGTCCGGAGTGTACGAAACGGCTTGTTTTAGGCCGTCTTCGCCGTTGGCAGCTTCGATCACGCGATAGCCTTGAGCGGTCAGCGCAAGACGCATGAACTTGCGCATCTGCTCTTCGTCTTCGATGACGAGCACAGTGGATTTATTTTCACTCATCGTGCGCTTTCGATCGGTTGCTCCAACGGGGGTGCGTACTGGCGCGCGTGGTACTCGGTTGGCAAAGTGAAATGAAAAGCAGCTCCGCCACCTGTACGCTCGTCCAGCCAGATTTTTCCTCCGTGCGCGGTGACGATGCCGCGACAGATCGTGAGACCCAAGCCGACGCCGCCACCTTCGCTCTCGCGCCGGCGAAAGAATTTGTCGAATACGCGTTCGGCATCTTCGCGTGGCACGCCCGGTCCGTGATCGGCGACAATGATTTCCACCGCGTCGCCGTGCGCAGCGGCGCTGATGGTGATCGGCGTTCCGGGCGGTGTGTATTTGGTCGCGTTCTCCAAAAGGTTGATCAACACCTGCTCGATCAAAACCGAGTCGAGTGGAACGAGCGGAAGATCGTCGGGCAAGTCCGTCGCTACCTCACGACCCACCAAACGATCCTCCATCCGATTGAGCGCTGAGCCGACCACCTCCTCGAGCGGTTGGAGCTCCTTGTTCATCTTGAGCGCGCCGGCATCGAGGCGAGTCATGTCGAGAAGATTGCGCACGAGACGATTGAGGCGCTCAGCCTCTTCGTGAATCGTCGAAAGTAATTCATGGCGCGCACGCGGTTCGGATGGTCCGTTCGGATCGAGGAGCGCGCTTGCTGCGCCGGTGACGACTGCTAGCGGAGTCCGGAGATCGTGCGAAACGCTGCTTAAAAGGGCATTTCGGAGCTGCTCGGTCTCGATGCGCAAATGCGCGCGGCGCGCCTCGTCGGCGAAGACCGTGCGCTCGATCGCCGAGCCGATGATGCCCGTGAACGTTTCGAGCAACTGTCGCTCGTCAGGATCGCGAAGAGATTTTGTGTCGCCTGAGAAGAGCGCCAGCACCCCGACGCGCCCGCGTGCGCCACCGAGTGGAACGAAGAGCGCTTTCGCCGACGGGAGCGTGTCGGTGCTCGCTCCTGCGGCCCGTCCGTGTTTCCAAACCCAATCCGCGACGCCGATCTCTTTGTCGTCAGAAGCCGCGAGCGTTTCGTCGTCGGCGAAGACCGGCTCGAGCACACCCGCAGCGTTCGGCATGAGTACCGCGACCTTTGCCGAGAACACTTCGCGCACGTGCTTGGCGGCGGACTCCAACAAAACGTTGCGCGTTCCCGCCTGACCAAGCTCGCGACTGATCGCATAGAGGCTCGCCGTGCGTTGCTCGCGCCGTCGTGCGGTGTCGGCTTGGTCACGAATGCGTTTGGTCAGATGACTGACGATCGCTGCGACGACGAACATCACGCCGAACGTCACGATGTGACGCAAATCTGAAACGGCAAAGCTGAAATACGGAGGGACGAAGAAAAAGTCGAACGCGACGACGCTGGCCACTGCTGCGAAAATCGAAGGGCCGTAGCCGAATCGCGCTGCGACGATCACGACGCCGAGCAAAAATACCAT
>JBDTFL010000356.1:0-4901 GCA_039937955.1 Polyangiaceae bacterium
GTTTGCGGCGATGGGAAATAATTTGCTCGTCATCCAAGCCGGCTCATCGTCGACCGGCGGCGTGCGCGGTGGTGCCGGAACGCAACCCACGCTTTCATGGGACGACCTCACCGCCATCCGCGACGAGGTTCCGAGCGTGAAACGCGCCGCTCCTTACTTGCGATCCTCACAAACGATTTTGGGCGACGATCAAAACTGGGCGACCAGCGTCATCGGAACGAGCCCCGAATATTTCGACATCCGCAGCTGGCCTTGCTCCGCCGGCGTCGGCATCTCGGACGCAGACATCACCGGCAACACCAAAGTCGTCGTGCTCGGACAAACGGTCGTCGATAATTTGTACGGACCGAAAGCAGACGCGGTCGGCCAAACGGTGCGCATCAACAACACGCCGTTCGAGGTCATCGGCGTCGCCTCCAAAAAAGGACAATCGACGACCGGGCAGGATTACGACGACGTCGCATTCGTGCCCTCCGGTACATTCGCACAAAAAATCCAAGGCGGGTTTGGCCGCTTTTTACAGGGCCAAATCTACGTGGAGGCAAAATCCGGCGACGTCATCGACCGCGCGCTCGCGGACATCACTGCGCTCCTCCGCGATCGCCACAAGCTGCAAGCCGACGACAGCGACGATTTCCAAATCCGCAACATGGCCGAGATCGCCAGCGCCAAGCAGGCGGGCACCGACACCATGACGACACTTCTCGCGAGCGTCGCGGCGGTTTCACTTTTGGTCGGCGGCATCGGCATCATGAACATCATGTTGGTCAGCGTCACCGAGCGAACCCGCGAAATCGGAATTCGCATGGCCATCGGCGCAAAGCCGCGCATCATCCTTCTCCAATTTTTGATCGAGGCGCTCGTCCTATCGATGGGCGGCGGAATCATCGGCATCGGAGCAGGCGTCGGCAGCGCGCAATACATCGCCGGAAAATTCGGTTGGCCTATTTTGGTTCAGCCCGCGGTCATCGGCATGTCGTTCGGATTCAGCGCGCTGGTCGGTGTCGTCTTCGGTTTGTATCCTGCCCGCAAAGCGTCGCAGCTCGACCCCATCGACGCGCTTCGTTACGAATAGGCTTTAAAACAAGCACATTCAGCGCCAGCCAAAACTACGCGGATCCCAACCGAGCGGCGTTGGCGTCACGTTTACCGCCCCTTTTTTCACGATGGCGACGATGAGCGGCGAGAAGAGAAACGTGTACGGCTCGTCGGTGCGAATCTGCATGACGATGTCGTGCAGCGTTTTGTTTCGGTCGCCGGCGTTGGTGCGAAGCGCTTCGAGCATGCGATCGACGTTCGCGTTCGAGTAGCCGCCGTAGTTGAGCGAGCCGGTCGATGACGTCGAATGAAAGAGCGGAAATAGGTCTGGCTCGGCGTCGATGGTCCATTCGATCGCCGCGAGCTCGAAATCGTGAAGCTCGAGGGCGCGACGAAACTGCGACCACTCGAGCGGCATGACCTCGAAGCGCACGCCGATTTTACGGAGCTCCTCGGCTACGACCGATGCGATTTTTTCTTGCTCGGTGGACGTCGTCGGGACGATCAAATGAATCGTGAATGGCTGACCATCCTGATCGCGCACGCCGTCGCCGTCGGTGTCGACGATGCCGGCGCTGTCGAGATCACGCGCGGCCTCCGCCAAATCGAAATGTGGCGCATCGACATTGGCCATCGCGGGATGATCGGCCGGCAGCGGGCCAAGTGTAACGGCCACGTTGCACGCTTCGATTTCGCATTGCAGCTTCGCGCGCGGAACGGCGAGACCAATGGCCCGCCGCACCAGTGGATCCGCTAGTTTTTTCGAGGAAACGTTGTGTACCCACGCCGTGTAGCTCGAGCCGCCGGCATGCACGACATCGTATTTTGCGCTCAGCACCGGATTCAAATGCGCGAGGATCGCTGCGTCGGTCGGCGCGCGCGGCACCACGTCGACGGCTTCTTCCTGCAACGCATCAATCACGTTTCCGTACGTCGGCGGAAATCGAAATGTCATTTTCGCGAGCGGCGATTTCGTTCCCCAATACGCATCGAAGCGCGCGAGATCGATCTGCGCGCCTCGCGTCCACGAAACGAAACGCATCGGACCCGTACCGATCGGCGCGGTCGCATCCGCCGACATGCCGAGATCACCGCGCGGCGATCTATGACGAGACAAGATCAGCAGACGATCGAAGGCGGTTTCTGGCGACGCGAGCGGCGCTTTGAAATTGATCTCGACGGTCAGCGGATCGGTCGCGTGTGCCTTGGCACCCGAGAAAATGGCTCGATCCGACGCACCCACCGCCGGATCGGAGACGCGCTGCAACGTGAACACGACATCGTCGGCGGTGAACGGAACGTCGTCGTGCCAAAGGACTCCATGCCGCAAATGGAAGATCCATTTTTTCTTCGACGCATCCACGCTCCACGATGTTGCGAGCTCGGGAACGGCAACGCCCGAGTGCGCGTCGAGGCGCATGAGACTCTCTTCGACGAGATGCGAAACGACGACGTGACTCATCCAATCCGGTCGCAACGTCGGCATCAAATTCGGCGGCTCGGCGTCGAGCTGAATCGTCATCGAGCGATCGAGCGGCGACGGCAAAGCGAGCTCCGTGCTCACGAAGGTCGGCCGCGGCGGCGGCGGCGCACACGTACATGCGAGTGGTGCGTTTGCTCCCGCTTCAATCAGCTCGAAGGCGTTCGGCTCGTGACGATGTCCGCGTGAGCACGCCGTTGCGATCACCAGCGGCACGATCGGCGCGATCCGAAACAGAGCCAAAATCGGCCCGGAAAATCGCATTTCTAGATCGGCACCGTGATACGAAAACCAACGCCGCCGAGGCTGCCGTCATAGATGCTGATGCTGCCGGAATGCGCTTCCGCGATGCCGCGCGCAATGGCGAGACCGAGCCCCGCGCCGCCGCTGCTGCGTCCGCGTGCACCTTGTTTGTAGCGATCGAAAATCGTAGCGCGCTCGGCCTCGGGGATTCCCGGCCCGGAGTCTTCGACCTCGATGCGCGCGTCGTCTTTTCCGACGACGGCCGAGAAGCGAACCTTGCCGCCGCGCGGTGTGAACTTGAAGGCGTTGGCGAGCAGATTGTCGATGGCTTGGCGGAGCTTGAGTGGATCGACTCGCAGCTTGACGGTGCGGTCGGCCTCGATGATGAAATCGATTTTGCGACGAGACGCAGCGATGCCGAACGCGCGCAGCGAAGCGTCGGCCAGCTCGCCAACCGTGATGGTTTCCGGTGCAACGCTGAAGACGCCCGCTTCGAGACGGCTCGCCATCAGGACGTCGTCGACGAGGCGGCCCATGTCGGTGGAGAGCCTGCGAATGGTGTCGACGGCTTCGCGACGCTCTTCTTCAGAAACGGCGCCGGCATCGAGGAGCTCGGCGATCAAAACGAGCGAAGCGAGCGGATGCCGTAAATCATGCACCAACATCGCGATGTGGTCGCGACGTTGCGCTTCGAGCTGGCGCTTCAAACGAAACGATTCGAGCGCGCCGCGCGATCGTGCAACGAGCTCGCGACCGTCGATCGGCTTCGCGAGATAGGCGTCTGCACCTTCGCGTAATCCGGATTCGATGGCCGACGGCTCGCGACGCGCGGCGGTGAGCATGATCACTGATGGTCCACCATTCGGGCGTGCGCGAAGCCATTTCAGCACCTCGATGCCATCCATTCCGGGCATCGAGACATCGAGCAGGACGACCTCAGGCTCGCGCTCTTCAACGCGACGAAGCGCTTCGATGCCGCCGGTTGCAGTTCGAACGCGATGGCCGTCGTCGGTGAGCAACGCTTCGTAGAGAGCGAGCGTGTCGACGAAATCGTCGACGATCAGAATGTCGCCTGCATCGCCGCTCATGACCGGGCGTGCGCTCAGCGAGCCGCTCATGACGGTCGTCTCGTCGGCGAGATCATGACAGCGTGCGCTCGACGGGTGTCGGAGGCGCGGCTTCGCGGTTGGCCGGTTTGTGCGGCAGCGAAAGCGTGAACGTGGAGCCCGCGCCTTCGCGTGATTCGACATCGATTTCGCCGTCGAGCGCGCGCGCCAGCTTTCGCGAAAGCGCGAGGCCGACGCCCGTGCCCGGATAACGACGACCGTCGCCCGCTTCGAGCTGCGTGAATTCTTTGAAGAGCTCGGGCATGGATGAAGATGCGATTCCCAAACCGGTGTCGCGAACGGCGAGCGTGACCTTGTCGCCCGCTTGACGAACGGTGAGCACGACCTCGCCGCGCTCAGTGAACTTGATCGCATTCGACAGCAAATTCAGCAGGATTTGCTTCACACGCTGCGAGTCGGTGATGGTGTCGACGGGCGTCTCCGGAACGTCGGCGTGCAGCTTCAATTCTTTTCCGTTTCGCAAGCTGTCGACCTCCGCAACGCACGCGCGCGCCAGCTGCGCGAGGTTCACGGGCGCCATGCGAATCTCGATTCGTCCGGCGTCAGCCTTCGCGAGATCGAGCACGTCGTTGATCAAGAGGAGAAGATGCTCACCATTCCGTTTGATGCGCTCGACCGACTCTTTCGCGCGGCCGGTGAGATTTTCGCGCGGCGACGTCACGAGCAAATCTGCAAAACCGATGATGGCGCTGAGCGGCGTGCGCAGCTCGTGACTCATCGACGTGAGAAATTCGGTCTTCACGCGATTGGCGCGCGCGAGCACCTCGGACTGCTCTGCAAGCATGATGCTCTTCTCGCGCAAACGATCGTGCGTCCACGCATTGTGCACCGCGACCGCCAGCTGGCGTGTGCCGTCGACGACGAGCTCTTTGCGATCGTCTTGCAACACCTCGAGACCCGCGAGAACGATCGCGCCTGCAGCAACATCACCAACCGCCACCGGCTGCGCGAGCACCCACGAAAGCTTGACGCTGCCGACTCCGAGGTCGACCGACGGCGCGCGATCACCGAGC
>JBDTFL010000357.1:0-5927 GCA_039937955.1 Polyangiaceae bacterium
GAATTGTGCCATTCCCGCGCTCGCCGCATGGCGTGCGAGCTCGTAGTCGCCGATGGTTTGGACAACCCCCGAAGCCTCGCGGGTCGCCGAAATCTGGCCGTTCGTAAGCATGGATTTGATGCAGCCCGAACAGGTGAGGGCGAGCGCAGCAACCGAGGCGACGAGAAGTTTTCGCATTGGCTCAGCGTTTTATCAGAGCTGAGCCAGGCCTCGCTAGCCTTCTTTTTTCGGCGTTTAACGATGCATGCGCGCGGCGGCCAAAAGCGTGCAAGATACACGCGTTCGGACCTCGGGATCCGCGTCTGCGAGGAGGAGCGCGCCACGTGCCGATCGACCTGCAGCGGCCAGCGCCGTGGCTGCCCCGATGCGATCGCGCGGTGAGGCTGCGTGCAAATCCGCTTCAATCCAAGCTTGAATTCGCGTGTCGCCGGCCTCCGCCAAAATCAGGCGCGCACGTGATGCGTTCTCGTCGTGCTGCCCGGCGAACGCCTCGAGCATCGTGATCGCGGCTGCGCGCTCGTGATCCTTTTCGAGGAGGCGACCGAGCGCCGCAATACGCACCGAAGAGTCACCTGTATCGATAGATGCATGATGCACGGAATCCATCAGCTCCGGCACCAGCGGGGAAATTGCGAGCGCCTCGAGCCGCTCGCGTTCGGTTCCGCGCTCGATCACGCGACTCAAAAGTGCGAGCGCCGACAAGCGCATCTCACCGTCTTGCGCATGCTCGCGCGCCACCGAGCCTGCCGCAGCAATGACGCCAGCACCCTTCTCTTGCGCGATCAAAATGCGGAGCTCTTCGCGACCGCCGACGTCGTAACTTTGTGGCGCGCTCCACGCGAGGGCGATGTCGTCCTTCAGCGGCTCGTCGGCGTGCGTCCAAACATCGCGCAACGAATCCACCACGTTTTTCCCACCGATTCGCGCCATCGCGCGCACAGCGTTGGTCCGCGCGAGGTCATCCGGATCGAGGCGCGCGGCTTCGACGAGCGCAGCCACATCATGTGTGTCGGCCGCTTGCGCAGCTGCACGAAACGCAGAACGTCGTACGAGCGGGCTCGGATCGACGAACGCTTTTTCACGCGCTGCCACGTCGTCGTCTTCGACCAAACCGCGCGCGCCGATCGCTCGCCATGCATCGTCCTTGTCGCCGACGTAATCGCGCGCATCACCGGTGCTGAGCTCGCCTGAATCGAGTCGCGCCATCGCCGCTTCCGCGCCAATCGCGTCGCGCGTTTTCATGCGATCCGAAAGCGGGCCGTCGAGCTCCTGCGCACATGCCGCCAATTCATGCACCCGCGTGCGGCCTTCGTCTCCAGCAGCCTTCGCGATTTCGTACGATGCAACGGCCCGCGCCACGCGCGCAGCTTCGTCGTTGGTGAGCTTCCCGGAAGCGTAATCAGGCGTGAGATCTTTTTCGAGCGATGGGTAATCCCCGCGCTCTGCAGCGCCAAGCCCGGGTGCCGAGGCACAACCCGCTAGAACCAAAACCATCAACGCTCGGTTGAAAAGCAGCTTCGCTCGCATGTTTCTTTCACGCATGCTACTCGGCGGCGCCGCCTTGAGCACTCACGTCGTCATCAATCGCTCGGCGCGCCATCTCCGAACGGACACCGCGCTCTATCGAAGCATCCTCGCCTCGGCATCCGGCGCAACGGTCCACGAAACCAAACGCATCGACGCGCTCGATGGCGTTGCCAGAGTTATCGCGAAATCGGCTGGAAAAACCGTGGTTTTGTGCGGTGGTGACGGTTCGTACATGGCCGGCGTCACGGCCCTCGCCAAAGCATTCGGTGAAGACCCATTGCCTAAAATCGCGCTCGCGCCCGGCGGAACCGTGTCCACCGTCGCGCGCAATTGGGGAATGAAGGGCTCGCTCGAGTCGTATGCAAAACGCATTTTGCGCGCCGCGATTGAAGACGACGCACGCACGAAAACGCGACCCACGATGCGCGTGCGCGACGCTGCGGACGGTGAGCGCATCGGTTTCATTTTCGGCGCGGGGCTCGTCGCGCAATTTTTCGACGTCTACGACGCGTCGAGCGAGCAGGGCTATGTGGGAGCAGCAAAAATCGTGGCGCGCATTTTTGGTGGCTCCTTCGTGGGCAGCGCACTCGCGAAAAAGGTGCTCACGCCGGTTCCGTGCGAGCTCGAAATCGATGGCATTCGAAGCCCCGCGCGCGCGTTCAGCTTGATTGTGGCGAGCGTCGTGAAAAATCTCGGGCTCCACATGCACGTGCTTCATCGCGCCGCTGAAGATCACGCGCGCGTGCATCTCGTCGCCAGCCCGCTCGGCCCATTTCTACTCGGACCGCAGTTGCCGCTGGTGATCGCAGGAAAATCGCTGCGCGGAAAAAATCACGTCGACACGCTGACCAAAAAATTCCGCGTCACGTTCGAGCAGGAAAATGCCTACGTGCTCGACGGCGACATGATGCGCGCACGTTGGGTCGAGGTCAGCGCCGGCCCGCAGATCGAGACCATCGATTTAAGCGACGAGTGACGCTCGGCGTTCAGCGTCTCCAACATGAATCACGCGGTCCGCGATTTCGAGGGGCTCTGATGCATGCGTCACCAAAATCACCGTGCGGCTTCCTCGTAATTTCGAGATGGCCGCGAGCAGTCGCTCTTTCGCTGCGTCGTCCAAACCGCTCGTGGGCTCGTCGAGCAGGAGCACCGGCAGCTCCGACGACAGCGCGCGTGCGATCGCGATCAGCCTTTTTTCTCCGCCTGAAATGGATCGCCCTGCTGCACCGATGCGTGCGTCACCTAGCGTTTTTGCCAAATCCGAAAGACCCATTTGCAGGAGCGCAGATCGCGCAGATGACGAGTCGCCACCGAGCATGACGTTCGCGGAAAGGGTGTCGGCGAGGATTGGCGCGTCTTGCGGAACCCACGCGAACGGACGCGCGAGCGGGCCGGTCGACGCGCGATCGATCCGCTGATCTCCATAGTGAATCGACCCGGAGGTCGCCGATTGCAGACCAAGCAAAACGCGCAAAAGCGTGGTTTTTCCCGCTCCGTTCGCACCAACCACGGCCACGATGGAACCGGGCGCGATGATTTCCGTGAGCGGAGCGCGGCTGCCATGCGGCAAAATCACGCCGCGCAGATCGAGCGGCGCGAGGCTCCAGCTCGTGGCGATAACGGAGGGCTCGACGCTCGTTTCGTCCGGCACGCTGCGCAGGCTCGCGTCGGGTGCGTCGATCTCTTCGCTCGCGACGTTCGCGCGCATCCAGGCAACGCGGGCTTCGGCGAGCTCGCGGAGCGGGCGATACGCGAGAAAAAATGCGACTGAAAATGGGAGCAGCGACGACGCCGAGCTCTCTCCGACCCAACCTGCGCGTGCCGCGACGAGAACGAGCACGAGCGCCAATGCGCCGAGAATTTCGTTGGCTCCGCTCCATGCTGTTGCGCGAGCTTCCAGGCGTGCAGCATGCGTGGCGATGGCGCCGCCGATCCGCCCAATGTGCGCGCGAACTTTTTCCTCTGCGCCGTAAGTTCTCCACAGGTCCGCGTGACGAATCGCTTCGTCTGCGCCTTCCAAAAGCGCGTCGTGCTTGGCTGCCAAGCGTCGTTGCTCGCGTTTGAACGCGGCTCGCCCAACTCCCAAAAGCAGGGAAAAAACCGAGAGAACGGCGATCGCGATCAGTCCGAGCTTTGGAGCAAGCGCAACCAAAACGAAGGCGAGCGGGATCAATTGCGCGACGGCGCGAGCTCCGCCGAGAACGCCGCGCGCGAGCCCGATCTCGACATCGCGAACCCGTGCGGTCAACGCAGCGACGCCCCGCGCACCTTCGCCGATCTCTTCGCGGACACCGAGGTCGTCAATTTTTTCTGCCTCGCCGGATGGACCATGATCGACTTGTCGCGCACGGCGCAAGAGATGTCCGCCGAGCCATGCGTCGAGCACCGCACCTCGGAGCTCAACACCCACCTCCCCAGCGATGCGGGATTCTTCGTAAGAAGCGACGACGCCGCCGACGACTTTTGCTCCAATCGCGACGAGGGCAACGACCGCACAAGCCACGGGTGAACGCGCGGACGGACCGAGAAATGACAGGAGATTGGATCCGACGAGGCTCTGGGAGGGTCCCCCAATCAGCGATTGGCAGAGGGCTCCAGCCACCGCAGCGACCACCCCTTGACCGATTGCGTTGAGCCCCGCTGCCGCTCCAAAGAAAGCGACACGACGCGGCTCTTTCAAAACCGCCGAGCGCGCGCATGCGTACAAGAGAGAGTGGCGAGCGGACATGATCCGAATGCGCCCGACGCTACCACTACGTGCTCAGACGCTCTGCGGAGAATCCCCTGTTTCTTGCTGCAACCGGCACAGCTCGTCTTCAATGGACTCGTCGTTGCGAGAGCCACGTTTGAGGACACACCCCTCGGCGACGGCAACTTCCCGACTTACATTCGCTTCTAGGACACGCCCACGATGAAGACACCGGGAACAAAAATTGCATCAAAATCGCGGACAATGGCCACGCCCGCGCGAGCAAAAACGTCTCCCCCGCCCGCTAGCTCACTAGCTAAAAAGCGCGCAAGCGCGAAGCCTCGCGCGTCTTCATCCGTTCTGACCTCCAAAACGCCCGTTGTCAAAAACAAGGGCGCGAGCAGCGTCGGAAAAAATGCGCCGGCAAAAAACGCGAGCGCGCCGGCAGAGCGTAAAGGGATCGTGAAATCAGGGGCGGCAGGAAAAGCAGAACAGAAGAAACAGAAGGGGGAGCTTCACACGAAGTCCAACCCGAACTCCAAAGGCCACTCGAGCATGCCGCCTCCGCCGAATCCAAAGCGCTCCGCAGCTGCAGCACGAAGCGCAGCTGGTCAAAGCATTCCGCCGCCGAATTACGCGGGTGACGGCGAAGCGGTCGACACCGATCAAGTGAATGAGGACACCGAAGAAGCGCCGGCATCCACGGCGTCGGCTCCGGATGCGAGCGCGGCCGAGCCGGTCGTCGAAGAAGAATTCGAAGAGGCGGAGGCGGCCCCGGTCGTCGAGGATGATGCGGAGCCGGTGCGTCCGAAGCCTGCTGCGCGCAACATCGAAGAAGGCGGCGGCGACTCCATGCTTGCGCGGTATTTCCGCGAGATGGCGACGCACCACGTGATGGGTCCGGAAGAAGAATTGACGACGGCGATCGAGGTGGAGCAAGCCGAGGTCGATCACTGGGTGGCGATCTTCGAGGTCATTCCTGCGGCTGAGCACGCACTCGATTCGCTCGAGCGCGATTTGCCTACCGGTGAAGAAACGCTGCACCTGCCGCAAGTGGCAGACATGCGAAAGCTGCTGAAGTCCGCAAAAAAGCAGCAGATGAAGATGAACAAGTCGCAGGAAAAAAAGTGGACGGCGCTCACCACGTCGCTCGCGCGCGCGATTCGCCTGGCGGACAGCGATCGGCTTTGGGTGCTGCATTCAGAAGATGCGGGTCGTCGCATGGGCGCGAAACGCGATCCGGACGAGCAAGACGAAGACGATGTGACCGAGACACCCGAAGACGTGGCGCCGCCGCTCGCGCCGCACAACAACGACGCGCTTCTCGCTTCACCGATGTTTCGCAAATACGGCGAGAAGCTCGAGCTCACTGCGATTCGATCAAAACGCGTGAAGAACAAATTCGTGAAAGCGAATTTGCGTCTCGTGGTGTCGATCGCGCGCCGTTACAACCGCGGTCGGCTTCCGCTCATTGATCTCATTCAAGAGGGAAATATCGGCCTCATGAAGGCGGTCGAGCGTTTCGATCACACGCGCGGATATCGTTTCAGCACGTATGCCTCGTGGTGGATTCGTCACGCCATCAGCCGCGCGCTCGCCGACAAAGGTCGCGCGGTTCGCATTCCGGTGCACATGCTCGACACGCACAACCGCGTGGCGCGCGCGACCCAGGCCGTCATAGCGCGCACGGGTCGAGACCCGACATTGGCGG
>JBDTFL010000358.1:0-3183 GCA_039937955.1 Polyangiaceae bacterium
GACGATGCCGACCTGTTACATGCTCACCGCAACCACGACCGGGGGCCACGGGCCGTACAATTGCGCCGTCGATTTGACCGGCTCATGCAAGATCTCGAACGGAAAGAGCTCTTATGACAACAACGCCACCATCGTTTGGTACGTGAGCCGCACCTGCGCCGCCGCAGCGTCCGAGAGCGTTTCGTACACGATCACCGGCCACCTTTAAAACAAGCTATTTAATGAGCTCGAGCTCGGGCGGGGCTTTGAAAAACGCGTTGCGGCTCGGGTCGTTGTAGGTGCGGTAGTCCGGCGCCCACGGCGTGACGTCCATTCCGTTGGCGTCCCATTTGATGGTGAGCGCCATGGGTGTGACCGACCGATAGCTGCTGTCGAGCGGAAGATCGTCGTTGTCCGAGCCACCCGCCGAGAAGAGCGTGAACACCTTCACTTGCTCGTCGTGCAGCGACTCTTCGAAGCCGCTGTTCACTTTTTCGTGGCCTCGAAAAATCGTGTTGCAGCCGAGGCGCTGCAAAAATGCACGTGCCTGCAATTTGCCGAACGCGAAGCGCGTGGACTTGTCTTGCAGATCGGTGGGCACGACGTCGGCGGTGCTCGGGTCGCTCCACATCATTTGAAAACGGATGTCATCGTCGTTGAGTGAGGAGAGATCCTTCCAACGCTCTTTGACGAGTCGGTCACGCGGACAACCGGCGTGCACGAACAGCGTGCGATCGAAGAGCAACATGTTGGGCAGCGCTTCGAAGAGCGCGATGTACTCGCGTAAAACGTCGACCGACACGTGCGGCTTCAGCGTGTTCACGGCCTCGGCCGGCTTCACGCCGCCGTACACGTTGCCTTTGTACTCCACGAAATATTCGTGATTTCCGCGCAGCACATACACGTGCTCGGGCGCCGTCACGAAAAGTTGAAGCACCGCGCGAAGAACACCATTCAGGCTGAAAAGCCCGCGATCGATGTAGTCGCCGAGCAAAACCAACTTCGGCTCCGGATGCTTCAGAGGATCTGCGCGAAACGCGTCGACCTTTTCGAAGAAGCGCGACTGCATCACCGCAGCCTTCAAAACGCTGTAGCAACCGTGCAAATCACCGAGCACCAAAAGCTCGTATTGCCGCTCCGGATTTTTCGGCACCGCGTACACGTGGCCATCCAAAAATTCCGGCAAGCCTTCCAGGTCGGCCACCGAATTTTTTCCTTTGAGCAGACCGTCGCCGCGCGATCGCTGATCGTCGAGCACCGCGCGTGCTTTCGCGAGGAGCGCGAGATCCGCCGAGACCTGCTTCTCGATCATCTGAGGGTCGCTCGAGTAGTGGTATTCGGTCGGCGAAAAAAACGGATGCACCTCGCCGTTCGATTTCGTGTGCGTCGCTTTTTCGACGCGCAGGTTCGACGGGCCGCCGACGCCTTCGTCGACGAGCTCCAGATCGTGCTCGTGCGAAAGAAGCTCCGCGAGCTCGGCGCGAAACTTCAATTCGGCGGGGTGCGCCTCGCCGTCGGCCATGACCAGCTCGTCGATCGCGGTCATGAGCGTTTCTTGCGCGTCTTTTTCGAAACCTTGAAAAATCTCGAAACACCGTAATTTCAGCTTCGTCATGACGAAGTTGTGCGGGTCTTCGTTCTCGGCCACTGGCTCCAAGAAAAGATCTTTGATGCGTGTGTCCGTTGCTTCGAACACCTCCAAAAAGTGGCGCGTGTATTTTTCGATCGTCTCGTTCGTCAGATGCGGATCTTGTCCGTGCAGCGCCTCGGTGGCGCGCAACGTGACGAGTCGTTTGATGTAGCCGCGGACGAAGCTCTTTTCGGCCGCGTCGAAGTCGCCGTCCACGTAACCAAACGTCGTGAGATAAAAAATCACGGCGTGCATTTGGCTCTCGGCGATGGCGGGGTCTTGGCTGAACGTGATCATGGGTGAGGCCGATGGTACGCTCACATGATGCACTCGAGAATCTGCCTCGTGATCGGTGGGCTGGTTTCGTTGACCGCGGGTTTGACCCTCGCTGCCTGTAGCTCCGACGACTCGAACCCGGCTGGCGCGCAAACCAGCGGCGATGATGGCGGATCGAGCACCGGCGACGGCGGAGGATCGACGACTGGAGACGGCGGCGGAAAAACCGGCGACGGCGGAACGACAACCGGCGATGGCGGCACTGTCACCGGCACCGCGCCCGGGCTCCAACCCGACGCCGGCTCGGCCTGCAAAGTATTTCCAGACGACAATCCGTGGAACACCGACGTGTCCGATCCAGCCAAATTTCCGACCGATCCGCATTCTGACAATTACATCAGCTTCATTCAAGGCAGCGGCACGACGAAGGTGCATCCGGATTTCGGATCGGACGCGACTTACGGAATTCCGTACATCATCGTGCCCGGCACGCAGCCCAAGATCGCGTGCACGTTCGACGAACCGGGTGAGAGCGATCCGGGCCCGTATCCGATCCCGCTGAATGCGCCGATCGAGGATGGCGACATGCACGTGCTCGCTGTCGACAAAGACAACTGCAAGCTCTATGAAATGTACAACGCGGTGGCCGGCGGATCTTCCTGGCACGCGTATTCCGGCGCGCTCTTCGATCTGACGTCGAACGCGTTGCGACCCGAGGGGTACACGAGCGGCGACGCAGCTGGTTTGCCGATCTACCCGGGCCTCGCGAAAAAATGGGAAGCGGACTCGGGCGCGATTCATCATGCGCTGCGCGTGACGATGGCGAGTAGCGCGCACTCGTACGTGCATCCCGCCGTGCACTCGGCAGGAAACTCGACCAACGCGTATGCGCCGCCGATGGGCATGCGTCTTCGTTTGAAGTCGAGCGTCAGCCTTTCGGCGTTCACCGGAGACGCGCTGGTCATCGCCACCGCGCTCCAACACTACGGGCTCCTCATGGCGGACAACGCCGGAGCCGGAAATAATTGGTACATCAGCGGCGAGACCAACACGAGCTGGGACGACGACGTCATCGGTCAGCTCAAAGGCATTTCAGGCACGGATTTCGAGGTGATTACCGTAGGAACGACGACTCCGGGGGACTGAGCGCCGACTGAGCCAAGAATGAGATCGAAGCCGAAAAGTTGAGATAAGCTCGGCCTCGGATGGATCCTTCCGCAAGGGCGACCGCTTCCAAGATCGGCAAATGGCTGGTCGAAAGAAATCGTCTCGACGAGGCGCTGCAGATCTTCGTCGCT
>JBDTFL010000359.1:0-9869 GCA_039937955.1 Polyangiaceae bacterium
GCGCCGAGATCGCGGCGGCGGGTACGGTGCTCGGGCTCGGCGGGCTGCTCATGATCGAGGTTCCGGATCCCGAGTCGCGTATGGGAAGGCTTCTAGGATCCTTTTGGGTGCCGTGGTTTCAGCCCCAGCATCAACATCTGTTGCCGATCGCCAATCTCTCGAAAATTCTGCAGGAAAACGCGTTCGAGCCCGTCGCGATCGATCGCGGCGCTGCACATCAAAAAAATGATCTGACGTTCTTCGTATTCACGCTCTTGAATCACATTGCCAAGCCGGTCGACCTGCCCTGGCGAAAAAAGAGCGGGCCGCTCGCGCGTCTTTGGAGACAAATCGTGTGGTGTCCGGGGTTGCTCACGGTGGGGTTTTGGTGGGCAATCGATCAACTCATCGCGCCACTTTTGCAGCGTGACGGTTGGTCGAACACCTATCGCGTGCTCGCTCGGAGAACGGCATGAGTGGCGATCTGTCGGTGACCGCGAAATACACGTCGGCGACGTGGGCCTGGGGAAAGTTGCCGAACGCCGATCTGCTTTTGACTCCGGATGCGGAGCGCGTGTTTCGGATCGTCAATGGTGCACTTGGCCTGACCCGTCCGTTTACCGGCGCGCCCGAGCTCCCAGCATCGCTTCTCGAGCGGCATCGGATTTTGGACGAGCTGGTTACGGCGAGCGACTGCTCGAACGTGATCGAGCTGGCGGCCGGACTTTCGCGGCGCGGCATTACGATGAGCGAAGATCCGAGCATGTATTACGTCGAGATCGATTTGCCTCACGTGGTCGACGCGAAGCGCGCCATTTTGGAGAAGACTGAACGCGGACGAAGCGCGCTCGCGCGTCCGAATTTCACGATCGAAAGCGGCGACATCACTGCCGTCGATCTAGCGGCCGTTCACGCACACGCCGAGGGGTCCGTGTTCGTGATCGCCGAAGGCCTGTTGATGTACCTCGATGAAGCAGCCAAAAATAAGCTATTTGACGACGTGGCGCGCCGCTTGGAAAAATGCGGCGGGTGCTTTGCGTTCGACTTGGTTCCTACCAGCGAGCAAAAAAAGCCCGGCGTGGTGGGCAATGCGCTTGGCCGGGCGATGAAGCTTTTCACCAAAGGCGCGACGTTCGTACGCGATGCGCGTACGCGGGGAGACATTCGGGGCGAGCTATTGCAACACGGCTTCGACTCCGTGGATCTCATCGAGCCGAACGCGCCAATGTCCGGCCGCGGTCGGGTCGAGCAGCTCGTTTTTTTCTGTCGAAGAGCAGCCAAGTGAAGTTTTCTGCCTGGTCCGGAACCGCCCCGGGCACCTTACCCATCGAGAAGAGGTCTTCGTGAAACGAGCCGTCCTGATTTTCGCATCCGCCATCGTCTCCATCGCCGCCTGCTCCTCGTCGAGCAGCTCCGGCGCATTCGGCTCGGACGGCGGTAGCGTCTCATCGGATGGAGGCACGGGCGGCTCCGACTCGGCTTCCGGCTCGGACTCGGCAGTTTCCGCCGACGCGACAAAAGCATGCGCCGACGCTGCAGATGCATTCTGCACTCAATTACAAACCTGCTCCTCGTTTGGGCTGCAAGTCGGATACGGCGACCTCGCCACCTGCAAAACGCGATTCGCGCTCGGCTGCGCGCAGACATTTTCATTTCCGGGAACCAGCTCCACGCCCGCCACGACAGAGGCGTGCGCTGCGGCATTGCCCGCGATTTCATGCTCGGATTTCATTTCACAAAACCTCGGAAGCGCGTGCACGACGCAACCGGGAACGGTCGCCAACGGATCGCCATGCGGCGACGACGCGCAATGCTCGAGCACATTTTGCGCGCGCGCTCCCGACTCGCAATGCGGAACGTGCAGCGCAGTCAGCACGGCTGGCGGCGCGTGCGCGAATCAATCGTGCAGTACCGGCTTCGCGTGTCCGACCGGTGGATCGACCTGCCTAACTCCTGTGGCGGGGCAGGTGAACGACGCGTGCCAAGCGCAGAGTGATTGCGACGTTGCGCACGCGGTTGGTTGCAACACCAACAACAAAAAGTGCATCGCGCTGGCCGTCGCAGCTTCAGGAGGCTCCTGCGGCGCCGACTCGATCACGCCCAGCAAATTCACTTTGTGCCCCGCGAACGGCAGTTGCGACGCGCTCCTCGGCGGAAGCTGCCACGCCACCGCAGCCGACGGCGCCGCGTGCAGCACCGCGAGCAGTGGACCCAATTGTCTCGCGCCCGCCAAGTGCGTTGGCAGCATTTGCAAGCTCCCCGACGCTACGGCCTGTCACTAAGGTTAAGGTTAAGGGGCTGGGCTTGCCGCGCCATCGCAATACAGACCGCATCGCGCGCGCGATCGGAGCCATCGTGCTCGGAGCGGCGCCGTGTGGTGCGATCACGTCGGCGTGCTCGTCCAGCTCAGAAATAGGTGTTTTCGCGATCGACGGGAGCGTCGACGCTCAAGTTGCGGACGTCGATGGCCTCGCGGCAGACTCGAGCGACGACGCTGTCTCGGACGGCGGATCTTGCGCGATCACGGCTACGCCGTTCGACGCAGGCATACTCTTCGACGCCGAAGGTGGGGGTGTCGATCTAAGCTGTACGTACACTCTGCCGTGCGGCTTGCCGCCCACGCTGGTGGCTGTCGGGTGCGAAACGTTCATCGGCTACGCGGACGGATCGCCCGACGCATTCGTTCCGGTCTCGTGCACCATTCCAGAAGGGCAGGGGTGCACGGACGGATCGCTGACGCCCGGACCACGCGGCGAGCTCAGTATGATCTGTCTCGATTGTTTCGGTGGCGGACGTCGACCTCGCGGACTTCGAAAACCGCGTATCCGGGCAAAAAATGCCCTCGGTGAGTACTTCGCAAGAATGGCTCATGAAGAGCACGCGAGCGTTTTCGCATTCGCGCGCATGCACGAGGAGCTCGTTCGTTTTCGCGCACCGCGCGCGCTTCGCTCTGCTGCTCTGCGCGCGAAGGGCGATGAAATTTTCCATGCTCGCGAGATGACGTCCCTCGCGGAAAAGAATGGCGGACGTTCCACACCGGCCCGATTGAAAAGATTCCGCACGAGGTCGCTCGAGGCCATCGCGATCGAGAACGCCGTCGAAGGCTGCATCCACGAAACGTTCGGCGCCGTTTTGATCCTTTGGCAGTCAAGGCATGCATCGGACGCACGCGTGCGATTGGCGTTTCGAAAGATCGCAGTCGACGAAGCGCGCCACGCAGCGCTCGCCTGGTCCTTGGCGACGTGGTTCGAGAAACGGCTTGATCCTGCGGGAAACAGGCGTGTTTTGCGCGCCCGCAATCGCGCCGTGCGCAAGCTCACGTCCGCTCGTGCGCCGGAGGTTCCCGCTCTCGATCGCGTCGTGGGTTTGCCGAGCAGCACAGAACGCATTCGTCTCGTGACCTGCATGCTGTCGGTGCTCGACCTCGCCTGACGCTTCGGAAAACGCTGAGCAGAAATCGTCCACATCTCTGCCTGCTGTGTGCGTGGTCTCGGTACTCATAGGCCAGAC
Source organism: Polyangiaceae bacterium (assembly GCA_039937955.1). Taxonomy (GTDB): domain Bacteria; phylum Myxococcota_A; class Polyangia; order Polyangiales; family Polyangiaceae; genus JAICXU01. Next base: position 3,490 of record JBDTFL010000359.1, read on the forward strand.
CCCACTTGGAGCGACGCATGCGCAAACACATTTCTCTGTCACGGCTCGCTCTCATCGCGCCGATCTTGATGCTGCCGTTCGTCGCGTGCAGCAGTGGAGACGACAGCAGTACGACCGGTGGTGGTCATCCCGTCGGCGCTGCAGACGACGGCGGCACGGGAAATTACGGCGCAGAGGGCGGTACGACGGGCGAGGGCGGAGCGACCGTGAACGGCGACGGCGGCGACGTCACGAAATCCGACGGTGGCATCGCGGGCTTCACCACCATCTTCACCATCGTGCTCGAAAATCATGACTACAAAGAAGTGGTCGGCGACAGCACCGACGCGCCATTCCTCAACTCACTCATCACTAGTTATGGTCTCGCTACCAATTATATGGATTCGGGAACGCACCCTTCGCTTCCGAACTATCTCGACATGATGAGCGGTGACACGCAGTACTTCGGTTTGGTCGATCTCGATCCGACGCAGACACCTGCGCCGTTCAGCGCGGACAATCTCGGCAATCAGCTGCAGACCGCTGGCATCAAATGGCGCGGTTACGCCGAGGGCATGGGCAGCGCGTGCAACCTGAAGGCGTCTGGAAATTACGCGCCAAAGCACGATCCGTTCTTGTACTTCGACGACATTCAAACCGGCCCCTGCGCCGATAGGAATGTCGACTACACGAGCTTCGCCGCAGACCTGGCGGGTGGCACATATAGATATATGTATATTGCACCCGATTTGGTCGACGACGGCCACAATCCCGTCGATTTCCTCGGCAACGCGAGCGATCCGGTTGCGTCGCTGACCGCTAGCGACACGTGGTGCAAGAACGAGGTCGGCAAAATTATGGCGAGCGACGCCTACAAAAACGGCGGCGTGATCTTCATCACCTGGGACGAAGCCGAGGGTCGCAATGGTGATTCGAAAGATCAGGTTCCGATGATCGTCGTGTCTCCGAAGATCAAATCTGTAGGATTCAAATCCGCGACGGCGTACTCGCACAAGAGTTACCTCGCGACGGTCGAAGACATTCTCGGCCTGACGCGTCTCGCGACGGTTTCGTCCGAGCCGAACATGCTCGAATTTTTCAAATGAGGCTCGAACGTGACTCCTCATTGCGTCTTGCTGGCATGCGGCTCCGACTGGCAAGCGCCGGTTCGCCTCCCACGATTGTTCCAACGCGCCGGATGTAAGGTTACGGTTTTCGCATCACCCGATTGGGGGATCACGAAGACTTGCTTCATCGACGAGATTGTTCCGGCACCGACCGACTTGCCCGCGTACGTCGACGCGTTGCGCGAACACTTGGCGCTGAATCAGCGTAAATATAGCTGGATTGTGGTGGTCGATGATCCGCTGCTCGAGGCGCTGGTAAGGAAAAAAGAAGAGGCCTGGGCGCGCGAGATCTTGCCGCTGTCGAGAACGTCAGGTTTCGTGGATCTGCTCGCTGACAAATCTGCGCTCTCGCATCTAAGTACGAAGCTCGATCTTTCGATGCCTTCCTCGGCGGTTTGTGATTCACCTGAGGAGGCCGATGCGGCGGCGCGGGAGATCGGCTATCCACTCGTGGTTAAGCTCTCGTCCTCGTATGCAGGAATGGGCGTTCGTAAGGTCGACGACGCGTCACAGCTTCACGCGATGTGGACCGAGCTACGCGCAGAGAAGCAGGTCGTCCTGCAGCGCTTCGTTGATGGACGCTTGGGTAACACCGCAGCGCTTTTCTCCAAAGGCCGGCTTCTCGCATCCATGTCGGCGTTCAAATCGAGAACGTGGCCGGGTGCCTTCGGTCCATCGTCGGCTCGGCAGTTCACGGATGACGATCAGATCGACGTTCTCCTCGAGCGCTTCGGACGACAGACCACGTACGACGGATTTTGCGCGTTCGATTGGATTCTGAATTCGGCGGACCAGATCAACGTCATCGAGCTCAATGCGCGGCCGGTTCCGGCGCTGCATCTGGCGATGCGCGTCGGCGTGGATTTTTCGGAAGCCATTCGTGATTTTTTGACGGCGCGCTCGACGCCCGAGCGGTTACGCGCGGTACCTCAGTGTTCATCGCAAACGCGAAACGAAGCCATTTTTCCGATGTTTCCCGAAGATTTTCAACGCGCAATCGCCGAAGCTGACGACGCTGGGCTCGCGCGATTTCTTCCGGGCGAGATCGGCTACGACGACATTCCTTGGGACGACGCTCCATTTCTCGCGCATGTGCTTCGTCGGCGCGCAACACGACGCGCCTTCGAGCGACTGTTCCCCGACTGACGAGGCGTGCGACAGTAGCCGGGTATGTCCGCCCTCGCGAAGGAGACCGGCGTCGTTCGTCGAGGCGCTAGCCCCAAGACGCTCGCGCTCTTGTCGGCCCTCTATTTCGTGGAAGGGGTGCCGTGGGGATTTCAATCGCAGGCGCTGCCGATTTTTCTTCGCGAGCATCACGAGTCCCTGACAGTCATCGGGCTGCTCAATGCGCTTTCACTGCCGTGGATGACGAAGGCTTTGTGGGCGCCGCTGGTCGACCGTTATGGCTGGCAGCGTTTCGGTCGACGAAAATCTTGGATCGTTCCGCTGCAAATCGCGCTGACGCTCGCGTGTCTTTACGGATCGTCGGTTGTCGGCGGCCCGGATTGGAAGCCGGTTTTGTTCGTCGTGTTTCTGATGAACGCATTTGCGGCGACGATGGACATTGCGGTCGATGCGCTCGCCGTCGATGTTTTTCGCGATCACGCGATCGGCACCGGAAACATCACGCAGGTCGTAGGTTACAAAGCCGGCTCGCTCGTGAGCGGCGGCCTTCTCGTTTGGGCCACACAGCGAATCGGTTGGCCTGGCCTCTTCGTCGGAATGGCGTGTTTAATAGTGCCAATCACGATCGTGACGACGTTGATGAACGAGCCCGCGCACGTCGAAGAGGCGCTCATCCACAAGAGTGTCCCTTCGTTTCGAGACATTGCGCAGATGCTGCGCGAGCAACTTCGCAAACCGGGCACCATCGCGTTCTTTGCATTCATCGGTACCTACAAGCTCGGCGAGCAGCTCGTGGATTCGATGTTCAAACCGTTTCTCATCGACGTCGGATTCCAAGCGTCGCAAGTCGGTTTGTGGGTCAGCACGTTCGGAATGGCGGCGTCGCTCACCGGATCATTCGTCGGCGGAATTCTTGCGTCGCGTTGGGCGCTTCTTCGGGCGGTCAGTTGGAGCGCAGTCTTTCGACTCTTGCCGCTCCTGGCGGTGACCGCGCTCACGTTGTCACGACCGTCGTCGTCGGCGGTGATCGTCACGACGGTCGCAGAACATTTTTTTGGAGGATTGCTGACTACTGCCACGTTCGCTCTGATGATGTCTCGCACCGAACGGCGAATGGGAGCAACTCACTACACGCTCATCGCAACGATCGAGATGCTCGGCAAAGCGCCCATTCCGATGATTGCCGGACCACTCGCACAGCGTTTCGGTTACACGGTGACGTTCGGCGCCGGCGCGCTGGTGTCGGGCGCGCTGCTTCTGCTTTTGATACCGCTACGCAAGGGTGTGGCTCAGGTGGCTGCCTGATCAAAAGAATTGTCTACCATTTTTGAACTCGATGACGTCGTCCGGAGAACGTCTTCCAATGATCTTCCGCCTCGCGCCTTTGAACTTTGTTGCACGTCGTTTGAGCCATCGCAGATCGTTCGTCGTCGTCGCAGCGGTTCTTTCAATCGCAACTCATGCGCAAGCGCAAACGGTAGAAGATCCAAAAGCCCCTATAAAAGAAGGGGATTCAGCAACCGCGCCGGCGAGCACGACGGCGACTCAGACGACGCAACCGACGACCTTGCCTGCGGCTTCAGCTTTGACCGTGGCTCAGGCGACCTCGCCCGACACGCCGTTGTCTCCCAGTTCGCCAGCAAGAAAAATTTCCGCGATACCCCATCCGCTCGAAGCCGAACCGGCGGGTGGAATTCATTTCACCGCGGACCCCATCGGCGACGGTGCCATTCTGGCGGTGGCGCTCGGCTTCGCGGCGGTGTCGGAGCTCATCATCTCGACCGGCGAAATTCACGCGCAGCAAATTGATTCGTCGTTTCAAAGTAGTCAGCTGCTCGGAATCGATCGCGGAGCAATTTCGCAGCAAATCGATCCGAACGCCGGGCTCCTTTCGACCGTCGGCTTGGCGGCCGCAGCAGGCTTCGCGGTTCTTCATCCCATCCTCTCGGGTGTCACCCGTGGCCCCGAGGCTTTTTTGGTCGATGCCGTCATCTATGGTGAGTCGATGTCTATTGCCTGGGGCGTCGGAGACTTAGCTAAGATCGCCGTACGAAGGCCTCGACCCATCGCCTATATCGATCGAAACGCGTACATCTCCAAAGGCGGCGACCCTAAGACTTACGACAATCCCCAGACCGACAGCAGCTTGTCATTTTACTCGGGCCACGTGACTGAGGTCGCGGCGGTCTCGGCGACCGCCACCTACTTGATGTTCGCGCGATATCCACACGACGCGCGTCCTTGGATAACACTCATAGCCGGCTCGGCGCTCACGACGTTCGTCGCCGTCGAACGCGTTCGTAGCGGCGCGCACTGTCCCACGGACACCCTCGCGGGGGCGATGGCCGGCGCGGGAATCGGAACGCTCGTTGCGCATTTGCATCGCGCGGACTCGGTTCGACAGCGTCCCGTGTGGGTCGGCTTCTCTCCATCGCTCGAAAGCAAAGGCGGCGTTGTCACCTTCGGCGGTGCGTTCTAAGATCGAAGACGAGCTTGACCAGAATGCGTCGGTCAATGCTCGGATACGTCGGGCGCGTCGAGCGGCAGAGTAAAACAAAATACCGAGCCGCCAGCCGAAGGTGCTTCGGCGATGATTGTGCCTCCGTGAGCATCTACGATGCCGCGAGCGATCGCGAGGCCGAGTCCAATACCGGATCTAGCGGCTGCGGGTCCTTGCCAGAAGGGTTGAAAGATTGCGTTTCGATGTTCGGTCGGGACGCCAGGACCGTTGTCGATCACCCGAAAAATAGCGTGCGTTGGTGATGTTTCGAGTTTGATCTCAACCTCGCCATCGACCGGCGCAAACTTGAATGCGTTGCCGAGCAAATTTCCGAGCACCTGCTCGATGCGAGCGACGTCGCACTGGACGGTCACTCGTTCCGCCGGCAGCGAGCTGATCACGCGAATGTGCTTTCGGCTCGCCGCATAGCCCAGTTGCTCGATCACGCCTTCGATGATCGTGCGAGCGTCAATGCGCTCTGGATCCATGCTGAGGTGTCCGATCTCGAGCTTGGTCGCTGTGAGTAGGTCCTCAATCAGACGATTCATCTGTGAAACACTTCGATCGAGAATTGCACCTTGAGAAGCCGCGTCGATGTCCGCGCCCGATTTCATGAGCTGTGCATGCATCGCGAAGATGCCAAGCGGATTGCGAAGGTCGTGCGCAACCATTGCCATGACCTGCGCCGACTCCTCGCGTGCGATGCGTTCGCGTGCGGTGACCGATGCGGCCATGAGCTCATCGATCGTCGTATGAAGAAGCTTCGCTTCCTCGAGCCGTAGGACGATCTTATTTTCAGCACAGAGCTCGAGGATCGCCTCCCGGAAATGCGAGAGCTCCCGTAGAGCCTCGGCGATTGTGAAGTTCGCGGCGGAGCGCTGTTGAGCATGTGCAAGCCCGAGCTCGTTCGAGCCGCCCATGTCTCGGCCTGCACGTTCTCCCCAATTCTCCGGTGGGTGCCACGCGAGTCGTTGGAGCAGGCGAGTGACGAGCGTTGGGATGTGATCCTCGAGCGCCGGTCGCGAGAGTCGGTTTGCGCTCGGCACTTCCGGGTCCGAAAGAATCCGCTGCGCCCATCGCTCGACGAGGTCGTCGCGCTTTTCGGAAAGAAGCCATCCGAGACGCCTATTATCCAGCGTCCCGTCGGGAATTCGTTCATCACTCATGATGTCGCCTGAAGACCGTTCAGCTACTTGTACGATGGCCGCGCGGAGCGGGACCGTCGGCAACCATAGTTGAGATTGCGACTCATGCTTGCAGAATCGCGTCGTGACACAACCGCTCTCAGTCGCAAATTGTGACGTAGCAAAGAGGTCACAAGGGCCATTTTCCCGTTGTTTTTGAGAGGTGCGCCATATGCAGTTGTTTGGTTGATGCGCGGCGCTACCATGACCTCATCGGCGGTATTCGGATTTCACGAGGCACCTACACAGCCGGCCTCCGAGAGAAAGAAAAAGCTTCACGGCGGGCAGCAGGCCCTCGTGCTCGTCGTCGATGACGATCCCGATGCGCGCGCGATGTACGTCGCATGCCTCGAGCACTTCGGCTATCGAACCGCGAGCGAGTCGAACGGCGAAGACGGTGTGAGGGCAGCCGCGTCACTGAAGCCTGCCGCCATCTTGATGGATGCTGCGATGCCGGGCATCGGC
>JBDTFL010000360.1:0-2759 GCA_039937955.1 Polyangiaceae bacterium
GCATGCGGCGATGCTCGCTGCGGTTGCTGCGCACAGAGAAAAAAACGCCGGCACTCCGAAGCGCCAACCACGCATCCCTTCAGCTTAGCATGCGTGAAATTCCAGGGTTTCGAGCCCCGAGTCAACGAATCAGGCGGGTTGCGCGGCGACTTCTTTTTTCGGCTTCTCGGTCAGATCCGACGTGCAAAATTTGCAGCGCGTCGCTTTCACGTCGACGAGCTCCAAACAGAATGGACACGCTTTGGTGCTCGCGTCGGGCTCTTTGCCCTTGGTGCGTGCCTCGATCTTTTGGATGATCTTCGAGACGACCAAAAAGAGAACGAAGGCGACGATCAGAAAGTCGAGAACGGCGCCGAGCAAATCTCCGTACTTCAAGAGGACGATGTTCTTGGGATCCGCAGATTGACGAAGCACGAGACCGGCGTCGCGCCAATCGCCCGCGGGTGTGAGCAGCGCGACGAACGGCATGATGATGTCGGCGACGAGTGCGCTGATGATTTTTTGAAACGCGACGCCGATGACGACGCCGACGGCCAAGTCGACGACGTTGCCTTTGAACGCAAACTTCTTGAAATCTTCGAGAATGGCCACGATCGCCTCGTTTTTTAGGGGTTTTGCGTCGGTTGCGGAGGCGGCTGCGAGCCGTCGGTCGAAGAAGGCGGCAGCATCGTTTGAACCGGCGGAGGCGGCGGCGGTTGCGGAGGCGCGCTGTCTGCCGGCGGCGCCGTGTAATTCGGAAGCGGCTGCGGCGGCGGCGGATTCGCGCACGGCGGCGGCGGCGCGTTCGGATCCGGGCAAGGACACGAGTCGGTCTTCGGCGCGGGCGCGTCGCTGAATGCGTAGATCAAGTTGAACGTCGTCACAGTGTCGAGCTCTTTTTTGCCAGCGAGCGGATCGTGGTCGTAACGAGCGCTGAACCCGAGACCGAATGAAAATCCGGCCCCTAGATTCGCCGCGAAGAGCGCGTCGTAATTGAGTCGATAGCGCGTGGAGTCGACGACGCTTTGCAAGTACTCGAGGCCGGTCGTGAGCGTGACCTCTTTGTTGAACGCGTGCTTGAAGCCCGCGAACAAACGCGCCGAGTGGTCCGCGTGCGTTTTGGCGACGAGCTGGACTTGGCCGTTCGCGTCGAGCACGGGGTTGCCGCTGTCGTCCACGATCACGCGATCGGCGTCGCGACGGATGTCGTACTGAAAGTCGTAACCGGCCTCGCCCCAGAGCGTGGTGTCCTTGTTGGTGACGAACAAATATTTGACGCCGGGATCGATGTTGAGCCGGAAATCCAAGCCTTGAAAGCGATCGTAGCGACCGGTGCCGATCAAAAATACCGATAGCGGCGGCAGCAAATACCGATCGTAACGAAGACGACCCTGAAGATTTTCGGTGCTCAGCTTTACTGGGCTTCCGCCTTGGCCGTAGTTGCCGATGAGGCCGGCGCCGAAGCCATTCGCGCCGCGACGCATTTCGAATGCGCCCGTTCCACTCCCAGCGAGAAGCTGCGAGTTGCCCGTCGCGAGCTGGCCGCCTGCCGAAACCGTGGCCGTCGTCGAGTCGCTGGCTTTCGACGGATCGCCGGGCGGCGCTTCCGAAGGACCGGTCGGCGCGGCAACGATCGCCTTCTCGTCGGCAGGCGGCGCGCCCGTAGGATCAGCGGGTGCGTCGGACGGTGTTGCCGTCTGTGCAGCGGCCGAAAACGAGAACGATGCAATGAGACCGCTGATCAGACAAGACGCGGCCCAGGACGCACGCCGATAAGCAATTCGCATTGCACGCTCATAATCGAAGAGCGGCCGCTTGCCTATTCGATCTTCGCTCCGAACGTCTTCGCGAAGCTTTCTTTGTCGTTTGCGCGCTCCAACGCGACGTCGAGCGCGATCGTCTTTTCACGCACCAATTTTTCGAGCGCCATGTCGAGCGTTTGCATGCCGAGCGCGCGACCGGCTTGCATGACGCTCGGGAGCTGAAACGTCTTGTTATCTCGGATCATCGACGCAACACCACTCGTACCGAGCAGGATCTCGAGCGCCGCAACGCGCCCTTTGCCGTCTGCCGTTCTCAGCAATTGCTGCGCAACGATTCCGATCATGCTCTCCGACAAAAGCCCGCGCACCTGCGGCTGCTCTTCGGCAGGAAACGAGTTGATGATGCGCTCGATGGTCGCCGGCGCGCTGTTCGTGTGCACCGTTGCGAAGATCAAAATTCCGAAGCTCGCGAGCTGGAGCGCGAGCTTCATGGTTTCATTTCCACGAAGCTCGCCGATCAGAATCACTTGCGGATCTTCGCGACCGGCGCTGCGAATGGCGTGCGCGAAGCTCGACGAGTGCACGCCCACTTCACGATGCGTCACTTGCGCCTTCTTCGATTGATGAACGAACTCGACCGGATCTTCGATGGTCAAGATGTGGCAAGCACGCGTGCGATTGATGTGATCGATCATCCCCGCCAGTGTCGTCGATTTTCCGGATCCGGTCGGACCGGTGACGAGCACCAAACCTGCGCGACGCTCGGCGAGTGACTGAATGATCGGCGGCGTCTTCAGTTGCTCGAGACTGAGAACCGTCACCGGAATCGTACGAAAGACCGCCGCCAGACCAGTTGATTTGTAGAAGTAGTTGGCGCGAAATCGAGCCTTATTCTCGTAGGCATGTGCAAAATCGAGGTCGAGCCCCTCGGTGATTTGCGTCTTCTGCGCCGGGTTCAAAATCTCGAACAAGAGGCCTTCGATCTCGGCTTGCGTGATGGGCTGCTCACGCATGGGA
>JBDTFL010000361.1:0-3293 GCA_039937955.1 Polyangiaceae bacterium
CTCGCCATTCCGGGAGCGGCGCTTTTCGTTCTTCTCGGTCATCACGTGCGTGCGTCGATCGCCATCGCGCTCGCGATTCCCTCGGGAATTTCAGCCTTTTTGGTGATCGGATTTTTGGGTGAGCTCCTCGAAGGTCGGCGTGCTGCCGGCCTCGCGGTCTTCGGTGCAACGTGTGCGGCGGTCCTGTCGGTTGCGTATTACCCGGCTCTCGCGAATCAGCTCTCGCCGAAAGAAGTTTTCGAAAGCTACGAGCACATTCATCAGCCCGGTGAGCCGCTCGCGCTCTTCGGCGTCGGTGGTCGCACCGCTGCGTACTACGCAGGTGGCGAGCCCATGATCATCAACGAAGCCGGCCAAGCTTACCGATGGCTCATGGAAGGAAATGGTCAGCGCCGATTCCTCGCGATGCGCGCCGACGAGCTCCCGAAGCTGAATCAACTCTATCGTGAACGCGCCAATCCGCGCGCGAACATCCCGGTGCTCGACGCACGATCGAGCCAAATTCTACTGGTGGCGTCATCACTGAAGCCCGGCGAGAAAAATGAAAGCCCGCTCGACAAGATGGTGTTGCCGGACGAGCCGCACCCGCAGCATCCCATGGACGTCAACATGGAGGACAAGCTGCAGGTGCTCGGTTACGACATCACCGACGACAAAGAGAAACGCGTGGATGGCATCGCGCCTTCACGCAAATACAAGATGCACACGTACTACCGCGTGCTCGCGCCAATCACGACCGAGTGGGAAGCGTTCATCCACATCGATGGCTTTCATCGTCGCCACAACGGCGATCACAAAATCCTCGACGGCAAATATCCATTCTCGCTCTGGCTGCCCGGCGACCTGATCGAGGACGAATACGAGTTTACGCTCGAGCCCAATTTTACGCCTGGAGCCTACACGCTCTACTTCGGTCTCTTCGTCGGCGAGTCGCGTCTCAAAGTGAAGAGTGGTCCGAACGATGGCGACAACCGCATCAACGGCGGCCCCATTCGCGTTCAATGAGTTGAGAGACCAAGCCGAGCTACGCGCAGACATCTAGGCACCAAGCCGAGCTACGCGCAGGCGTCTAGGCACCAAGCCGAGCTACGCGCAGGCGTCTAGACTGACGCGCTGCACCCACGAAATTCTCTTAGACGTCTCCTTCGTGCTGTGCCAAGCCAGAAGACATGGGAGAGCCGAAGCGAGACGACCGGAGAATTCACGACCGCTTCGAAGTGACCTGGGACGTCGACTGCACGACCGAGGACACGTTTCTCTATGCGTCGATTTCCAACATCAGCCAGATGGGGATTTTCGTGACGACCCGCGAGCCACTCGCGATTGGCACGAAGATTTGGCTGTCATTCACGCCGCAGAAAAATCGCGCGAGTCAAAACGCGGACGCCACGCTGGAGACGAACGCCGCGGAGAGCGAGCCGTTCAAGCTCGAAGGCGTCGTGGCGTGGGTGAATCCGGTGAAGGCGAACGGCGACAATCCGAATCCCGGGATGGGCGTGCGCTTCCTCGCGCTCACGCTTCCTGATCGCGAGCGCATCGTCGATCTCGTGCGCGCCATCGCGTATCTGCGCGAGCAGAATTAGCGCTATTGCGCGGGCAACGGAAAGCGGCGCGTGTAAATTCCCGGCACGCCGCCCGGCCCTTTGTCTTCCCAACCGATCGCGATGAAGGGACCCGCGCCGCCGACGGCTGCTGTCGGGTTCGCGCGTTGTCGGCTGCTGTCAGCTCCGGTGTCTGCTTGAAATTCGTCGGATTGGCCGTCGACATTGTCGAAGAGAAATCCGGCTGATTTTCCAAGGAGTCGTGCGCGAATGTGACCCGTGCTGTCGTCGGCCCAAGCCGCGACGAAAAAGTTGGAGCCCGCCGCGATGGTCGGCGCGTTTTGGTTTCCGGTGGTGACGAGGTCGTTGATGGCGGTCGCTTGATCACCCGCGACCGCAACACCCGCCGCGCTGTAACGCTGCACGAAGATGTCTTGGCTCGTCCCGTCTTCCCAAACGACGGCGAACGTACCGTCCGAAGTGCCGGCGACCGAAGGATGCGATTGCGCGCCGGTGTGCGTGGCGTCGTTCACATTTTTCGCGGTCGAGAGAAGCGAGCCGTCGGCGCCGAGCGTTGCGAACGAAATGTTGTTGCCGCTCTGCCAAACGCAGACGAACCCGCTGCCGTTCGACGCGATGACGGGATTCACGTTGCCGGCGCCTGTCGAAAGCGTGATGGCGGTTCCGAACGCGCTCGTCGACGTGTTGAACGGACGCGCGTGAACAGAACCGTCGGTCTCGTCTTGCCAAGCGATCACGATCGCGCCACTTGCGTTGGCGGCCAGCGACGCGAGGTCCTGTTTGCCGGCCTGAGCGCCATTGACCGCAAGCCCGTCGTTTTGTTGAGCGCCGAAAATGTTGTCGAACGACCGTATGTAGACGTCGAGCGATCCGGCCGAGTCGTCTTGATAGGCGACATAGTAACTGCCGCTCACGCTCGCACCCGAAGGCGCAGATTGATTTCCGGCACCAGGCCCCGGCGGAAATGTTCCACCGACGGCGTTGGGCATGAAGAACGAATACTGCTGAAATTCCGGCCCTTGCGATGCGTACTGCTCCAAGTTGTCGGACAGCACGCGCATCGTGACCTTGGTTGCCGACGGATCGGAGATGTCACTGAACGTCGCCCACAAGCGTCCGGGTGCGCCGCTTTGCGCAGGCCACACGAGCATCGGGTTGGTTTTGTCTCCGGCTTTTCCGGCGACCGTGCCGCTCGACGAGCTGGGCGAGTGTCCGCCCGACAAAAGAATTTCTTCGGTGTGGCAGTTGGTGTCGCAAACCGGATCGCCCGAGGCACCGGGCGGATCGCATTGCTCGGTCGGTTGAATCGTTCCGTCGCCGCAGTTGGCCGGCTGAATGAAACGCTTCATCGTGATCGACACCGGCTCGGCGTCTTGATTGATGGTCGCTTTGTTGCAGCCCGTCGCGACCTCGTTGTTGCCCGAGTCGAAGCCGGCGGCAGTGAAAACGAGAGCGTCGTCGGATTCGGTAATCGTCAAATCACCGCAAAATTTAGCGCCGCTCGCGCAGCCGCTGCTGGCCAGATCTTTGGTCAAGATCGGCTTCGAAACATCGCCCGTCGGATTGCCGGTGGTCGTGTCGCAATCGGCGCCGCTCGTCGTGTCGATCACGGAAACAGTGACCTTCGTCACGTTGTCCAAGAGAGCATGCGGAAATAAAAGTGAAGGAGCGACTCCGATGCTTGCGTGTTCGTCGGAAGAGCATGCGCACACGATGCCGCTTGCAAGAAGT
>JBDTFL010000362.1:0-3429 GCA_039937955.1 Polyangiaceae bacterium
GGCGAAAGCGCGCGCTCGCTGATCACTCTGATCGGCGAGCCGATGCACGCGTCGAACGGCATCCTCGGCGACCCAGCTCAATATCGATATGAAATTAAATATGACGGGTATCGCCTGCTCTGCGCGAAAGCCGGAGACGACGTTAGGCTTTGGAGTCGAAGGCAAAACGATTGGACGTCGCGATTTCCGGAGGTGGCTGCAGCAGTCGCGAAGCTGCCCGCACGCGAGGTCGTCATCGATGGTGAAGCCTGCGCGATCGGTGATGACGGCGTGCCGTCGTTTCAGAAATTGCAGCGTTGGCTCTCGAACGAGCGCAGTGGCTCGAGCTTGTCGTTCGCAGTGTTCGATCTCGTGTGGCTGGACGGTCGCGATCTGCGCAAAGAGCCGATCGAGGCGCGTCGTCAGCTGCTCGACGACTTATTGAAAGATGCATCTTCCCCGCTTTCGTTCGCCGCCGCTTTGGCGGGTGATTTCTCGGTGATTTTGGCTGCGGCGCGCGACGCCGGTCTCGAAGGCCTCGTCGCGAAAAAGAAAAAATCTCACTACATCAGCGGCACCAACAACTCGTGGCTGAAGATCAAATTCGAATTTCGTCAGGAGGCTGCAGTCATCGGTTACACGCCGATGGAGGGCACGAATTCGATGGGCGCATTGCTGCTCGCTACTTTCGATCCGAAGCGCGGCGGCTTCGTCTACGCCGGACGAGTCGGAACCGGATTCGACGAAAACGAGCGCCGCGATTTTGCGAAGCTCCTCGATCAAAATAAAATCAAGAAGTCCATCGCGCTCGATACGCCCAAGTCACCGGACGAGATTCGTTGGTGCGAGCCGACGCTCGTCGTCGAGGTCGGGTTTCGAGAATGGACCCGCGAGAACAATTTGTTCCAAGCGCGCTACCTCGGAATTCGAGAGGACAAGCTTCCGCGCGATGCGCTGCGCGAGGAAACGAAGCCCGACGTGCGATCGAAAACTGCGCAACGACGACCGGAGCGCGAAGAAAACGAAGACCAACGCGAAGCCGCGCTACCCATCGTCGCGACGCCGCCGACGAAGGTACCACTCTCGAATCCTCTGAAGATTTTGTATCCGAAAGACAAAATCGACAAAAGCGAAATCACCGAGTATTTCCGGGCGATCGCGCCGTTCATGCTGCCGCATCTCGCCGGTCGTGGCGTGAACATGCAGCGTTGGCCGAACGGCATCAACGAGCCGGAGTGGTTTCAACATCAAGCGCCGCCGAAGCTGCCGAAGTTCGTGCGCACGCTGAAGCTCGACAAGCGCGAGTCGTACGTCATCGAAAAAGGACGTGCTCAAGTAGAGCGAATCGTCGTCGACAATGTGGAGACGCTTTTGTATTTGGCGAACCTCGCAGCGCTCACGTTGCACGTCACGGCAAGTCACGCGCCGCCGGCCGATGCGGACAGCTCAGAAGCAGAGGTCGCGGGCTCGCTCCAACAACCGGATTACGTCGTGCTCGATTTGGATCCCGGAGAGAAGTCTACACATGCGCATTTGATTCAGGTCGCGCATGCGGTGAAGGCGCTCTCCGACGCGCTCGAGATGCCGAGCTACGTGAAGACGAGCGGCAAGCGCGGCATCCACATCATCATTCCCATTCGCCGCGGTCACACGCACGAGGAAGCCGTGCGTTTCGCGGAGCACGTCGCGAAAGCGGTCGCGAAAGTGCTGCCGAAGATCGCAACCGTGGAGCGCATGAAGGACAAGCGCGACGGCAAATTGTACGTGGATTTCGGCCAAAATGGGCGCGGTCGGACGATAGTTGCACCTTACACGCTTCGGGCGATCGACGGCGCGCCGGTGTCGATGCCGATCTCGTGGGACGAGGTCGACGCGTCACTCGACCCGCGCGCGTTCAACTTGCGGAATGCGGTTGCACGTGCGGAGAAGCTTGGCGACCTGCTCGCGCCGGCGCTTCATGGGATTGCGGCGTTGCCGAAGGTTTAGCGCTCCGCGTCAGCATTTTCGTTCGAACATCGCGCCCAAACCATTTTCGTCGAGGCCGCTCGCCTTCAAATACTCGTGAGCCAGATGCGTCGTGTCATGATCATCTGGATGAAAGCTCGGGCGCAGATACTCACGTAGCCCACGCCAAAACGGCAGATGCTTTCGCATGCGCGCCTGCGCGAAGAGCACGTCGTGACGCAGTTTCTTCTTCGGCAGATTCTCTTCCTGCATCAAAAGCGCGCCGGTCGCGATCACCCAAAACCCTAGTAAACAAGCGGTTCCAACCGCCATGCCTGCCATGCGCCACGCGTAGCTCGGGTCGACTTCTTTGAGCACGTCGAACGCAACGGACCGATGCTCGATCTCCTCCGCCGCGTGCCACGACAAGAACGCGCGCATTCGCGGCTCGGCCTTGTCGAGCAGATCCGTTGCGAGAGCATGCTCCGCGAGGATGGCCGTGTAGTGCTCGAGCGCGACGGTCGTGGCGAGTGACAGCTTGCGTGGCGCGATTTTCTCGATGACGCGAAAGCCAACGCGTTCGTAGAACTTCAAGAACTTCGAGATGTCGTAGCCCTGCTCTTCCAGCAGCTTGAACGCGCGCTCGTGCTCCTTGGCATGGCGACCTTCCTGTCCGAAAAATCCCTTCACGCGTTCGCGCAGCGAGTCGTTCTTGATTTCGGGCATGTAGTAATTGACGGATCGCACGAAGAAGCGCTCACCCGCTGGAAACAAAATACAGATGCCATTGACCGTGTGAGTCACGAACACATTGCCGCCGAACCAATGCCGCGGAATCGGCGTGTCGAGATCCACCTCCGGCGAGCGCGGCTTCGGCACAGCGACAGAACGGCTTGTTTTGCCGCGTTTCGTGAGCGTTTCTCCCTTCGGGTGCGTGGCGAATGAAGCGCCTATTGACTCTCGTTCAATATCCACATTTCAGATCTAGCTCCCATTGAACCAAAGTCAATACGTGGCTAGTCTGTTCTTGTGGCTCTTGCAGCGAAGAAAAAGAAGGTCGGCGCACGACTCGCGGTCGACGAACGGCGTGCCCAGCTGGTCGATCTCGCCCTCACGCTGTTCAGCAAGAAATCGTACGACGAAGTTTCGATCGACGACCTCGCTAGGTCCGCCAAGATTTCGAAGGGCCTCGTCTATCACTACTTTCCGACGAAACGGCATCTCTACGTCGCCGGCTTACGCGAGGCGGCACGTCAGCTGGTCGCCGCGACCGAGCCGCCCACTGCATCGATCGCCCCCGAACGAAATCGCGAGGTAGATTTGCAAAAGGTCGCGCACGGTCTGGAGTCGTATTTCGATTTCGTGGAGGAAAAAGGCCCGGCGTTTCTCGCGCTGATGCGTGGCGGCATCGGGTCGGATCCGCAAGTCGCACGCGTCGTCGAAGAGACGCGCGTAAAATTGATGAATCGGATTTTGCAGCAAGCGCCGCGCGAGCTCGATCGACCA
>JBDTFL010000363.1:0-2703 GCA_039937955.1 Polyangiaceae bacterium
GCTCCTCGGCTTCGGCGGATGCGCTCCAGCGGCCACCGATGACGAGATAGGCGAGAACGGTGAGCAACGCGATGCCGCCGACCGCGCGTTTGATCTCGTCGGGTACGCTCGAGGCCGACCAAAATGCTTCGATGGCGGCCGCGATGAAGAGCATGACCGCTGCGCCGGCAGCGAGAATGGTGGCGTCTTTTCCGGCATTTCGTAACGATGCGACGCGCGTTCTTTCGCCCGGCGCAACGAGCGACCATCCAAGCGAAAGTCCTGCGCCGCCCGCGATGACGATGGCGCCGAGCTCGAACGAGCTATGTCCGACGATGAACGTGAGGATGTTGTCGCCTGCGCCTTGAGAGGCGACGTAGCCGATGATGGCGCCGGTCGAAAATCCGTTTTGGATCAAATAAAATGCCGAGCCGAGCCCGAAAAAAATTCCGGTCGCGAAACAGCGCAGCGCGATGCCCACGTTGTTGTTCACGTAGAAGCCGGCCATGAGCGCGCCTTGGCCGCTGTCGCGTCCGCCGTCGAAACCTTTTGAGTAGCCTTCGGTGAGCTGATGCAGCTGACTCTCCGGGCACACGCGAAACGCAAACGTGGGATCATGCAACGACAGGAACAGCGCACCGAAAAACGGCAGAAAGAATAGGCAAAAGGAGATCGACATCGCGAGACGATGACGACGGATCGCACGAGGAAATGCGAGCACCACGTCGCGCAGACGCACGCGCTCTACCGACGACTTCGCGCTGCGGCCATACACCACGCTGTGTGCGCTCGCGGTGAGCGATTGAAGTGAATCGATGAGAGGCGCGCTGTAACGCGCGGCCTGCGCTGCAGCGAGGTCGGCGCAAAGATCGCGATAGAGCGGCGACAAACGCGAGACGTCGGACAGCGACAATTTCTTGAGCCCGTCGTCCGCGCGACGAACGAGCACGTCGAGCTCGTTCCAATCTTGCGAGCGCCGCGCGGTGAAAGCTGCTTCGTTGACGTGTGAGGTCAGGGCCATGATCGGCCCGTTCCCCAATTGGCATTTGGATTTGCGTTCCGATCCAGCGGCGGCGGCGGATTCGAATGGCGCGACGAAGGCGGCGCATCTCCGCGGCCGGCGTTCATCGCCACGTCGTAGAGGATCGCCAAAACACGCGCCGGATCTTTGCCCGTAAAATCGTAACGCGAGCTCAGTGGCTCGACGAGCATCTCGGCCAGCTCGTGCGCACGTGCCGCGCCGAGGGCCACGCGACGCCGTAAAAACAGCTCGATCGCCGCGCGCTCGTCGGCGTCGAGGCGAACGACTGCCGGAAATCCAGCGAGCTCCTGATCGGTTGCGGGCGGATAGAGCGCGATCGGAATCGCGCGTGCGTCGGCGCGTTGGGTGATGACCACCATCGTTCCTGCGAGCAGATCTCCCAATCGTTGAAACCGCTGCGTGCACGCCATGCTCGTGACACCGACCAAATATCCAATCGGCAAGAGATCAGCGGCACGGAGCACATTGCGAAGTGCGGCTTCCGAAAATCCGATCGGCCGGCCCTCGGTGGTGACGACCGCGAGACCAAAGAGACGTTTGCCGGGCGTCGTTCCCCAGCGACCCTCGCACACGACGAAGTAGACCCATTCGATGCAGAACATCAGGAACAAGATGATTCCGATTCCTGCGGCGAGAGCTCCGCTCATTTCCTCGGTGGCTGCTGTGAGCCCCGAAAAGCCCGCGGCAAACAGGACGATGACGATCGCGACGAAGCAGAGAGTGCCGTAGCAAAGCGTGATGTCGAACAGGTACGCGAACGCACGACGCGCGGGACCCGCGAGGCGATGACGAAACACGATGTGCTCGGGCGTCTCGATCGCGATGTCCGTGTCGAGCGGTTCGACGGCCGCGGGCTCGGGCGCGCGTACGGCTCCGATCGATGCCGCTTCGGCTGCGGAAGCGAGGTCTCGTGAATCACGAGCCACGAGCTCATGAGAATCGCTCAGGCGCGCGCTCACGTTCCGAGCGTATCAGCGCCGAGCGCCGCGGGGGACCGCTTCGATCGCGTCGACCGCCAAATCGTGGACGATGTGAAGGCGAGCTGCGGCGAGACGATCGGAGAGCGTGTCGGCTTCGTGGTCGGACGCAACGATGGTTGCATAATGCACGAAAATGCATTTGCGAATGTGCGCGCCGAAAACGAAAACGTCACCCACCAGCTCACCGTCTTTTTTTCCGGAGCGAATCGCCACCCAAACGCGCGTGTCGAAATCTGCTGGTGCGTTGACCGCTTCGTCCTCGATGGTCTGCGCGTTCGCCATCGAGGCCGGCACCAAATTTTGCTCACGCGATTTTCGTTCGCAGATGGCGCGGTTCACGAGCTCCGGGTCCATGAACATCTTCGCGATCAGCGCCGAGTGCGTGGGCAGATGCGACGCGACGAATTCGGGACGCGTTTTGTCGTCCGTTGCCCAAGACCGTGCAGCGGGCAGGGGAATGGTCAGCGCGAACCGTGCCGAATGAACAGCGCCCCACGCCTGCGGATCTTCCGTATTTTGCGGGGGATTCGCGATCGGTGAGACGACGGGCGCCACCACCCGTGGATCTTGCGACCCACACGCGACGAGAAAAAATGCGGACGCGGCGGCGAGATTCTTCCACCGACCGTCGAAGACGAGTCGGATTAAAGCTTGGTGAGCCACTCGGGGTGCGAGTTGTCCGAGCCGCGCACGATATCGAAG
>JBDTFL010000364.1:0-3104 GCA_039937955.1 Polyangiaceae bacterium
GACCGTTGCAGATCGCGATCATGTACGTCTGAATTAGCTTCTTCGATTCTTTCCCTTCGCTGGTGACGTCGCACTTCAAGCGACCGCGTTGTGAGCCGATCAAAGCGCGAAGTGATGCGCCGAAGTACGCGACCTTTCCGCCGAGCGCGCGTGATGCACTCGCGACGTATTGATCGACCAAGCCACCCATTCCGGCCGACAAGATGTTCACGAAGTACCTTGTTTTTTCGGCGTTTTCATTGTCGCGATAGTGGATGCGGCCGATGTCTACCGCGCGCGAGCGACCGGAGACGATGGCCTCGAGGTATTTGTCCAGGCGGTGCTCCACGCCGAGCGTTTTGCGAAAGTCGCCGCCGGTACCTTGTCCGACAATCGCCACCTCCGGCGCTTGCATTCCGTCTTCGGCAGCGCGCATGACGCCGTTCACGACTTCGTTGAGCGTGCCGTCTCCACCTACCGCGATCACGAGCTCACGTTTTTCTTTCGCGGCCGCGTAGGCGATGTCGATGCCGTGACCGCTGCGATCCGTGAAGGCAACGTCGATGGTTCCGAGCGCGGCCTCGAACGTGCGCTGCGTGGAAGAAAATGTGCGACCGGTTTTTCCTCCACCGGAGTGCGGATTGACGATGACGAGCGGGTTCATCGTTCGGCCTTGGCCGCGTCTTCTGGCCAAACCACGCCGCGCGCGCGAAGATCTTCGACGGTGTCGGACAGCGTTTCCGCGGGGTCGCGTGAGGTCCAACCGAGGACCTTCTCGGCGCGTGATGCATCCAAATACCAGTAAAATTGCGCCATATCGAGGCTCACCGGGTCGACGTCGAACGTGAAACCGACCTTCTTCGCGAAATCTTTAACGGCCTTCGCGCCGAGCTTCGCGAGCTCCGGTGCGCGCGGCATCGGGAGCCACGGACCACGTACGCCCGACACGCGTTCGAGCTTCGCGAAAAATTCTCGAAGCGTCATGTTGCCGGCGCCGAGCAGATAGCGCTCGCCCGGCTCACCTTTGTCCATCGCGAGCACCGTTGCCTCTGCAGCGTCACGCACGTCGACCAACGACATGCCGCCTGGTGGAATGGCGGGGAGTTTTTTCTCGAGAAAAAGGCGAACGTCTTCGGTCGACGATCCGCGGGTGTCGCCCGGCCCGAGCAGTAACGTAGGATTCACGCTGACCACCTCGAAGCCCGCTGAGCTTTTTTCGAGTGCGGCGCGTTCTGCAAAAAGCTTGGCGCGGTAATACGGCCAACGCGCGATGAGTGTGATGGGGGTCTCGTCGGTTTCGGTGGCGACGTGATCGGGATCGTCGCTGACGGCAACCGTACCGCTCGACGACACGATCACGACGCGTTTCACACCGGCAGCTTTGCAAGCGTCGAGCGTGATTTTCGTTCCGTCGACGTGCACGCGATGCATCTCTTCGGCGTCTTCGATTTTTCGTGAGACGCGACCCGCCGCGTGGAATGTGCCGACGCAACCGGTTGCTGCGTCGCGAACGCTCGCTGAGTCGAGCACGTCACCACGACGTACGACGACGCCACGATCATCGGCAAATTCAGCCAGATTCTCGCTGCGTGCGAGAACGACGACCTCGTGCTCGCGCGCTCTCAACGCACGAACGAGATGCGCTCCCAAAAATCCGGTTCCGCCTGTGACGAGGTATCGCACGGCGCGCAGCATACCGTTTTGCGCTGCGTGACTCTTCGGAAAGCGCCGATTTTCAGCGCGGAGCTTGGCGTTTTTTTCGTCGGAAAAAGGCGAGCGCGGCGAGGCCGATTCCGACGGCGCCACCAAATGATGGCGCGCGGCTCGGCAGGTTGCATCCGCATCCGCCGCTCGATCCTCCCCCGCCGTTCGTGGCGGTGGGTGCAGCGTTGAACGTGATTTCGGCGACGGCCTCGGCGATGCGTCCGCTCGAATTTTTCGTGCGCACTTTGAAGTGACGCGTGCCTGCATGATCCCAGGTGACGCTGCGCGGAGCAGGAGCGGCATAAGGTGTGTCCCACGTTCCGTCGTAGTCGTCGTCGTATTTGATTTGCAACGAATCACCGCCGCTTGCCGTGGCCGTGAGCACGACTTGATCTCCGACATTTGCGGTGGATGGATTCGCGCTGAGCGTGACGGTGGGCGTCGTTCCAACTTTCGTGACCCCGAGCGCTTTGGCGGCGTCGAGATGTCCGTAGCCGTACGCGCCGTTGGGAAGCGCTCCCTCGGTGCCGTCGGTGAATGCACTTTTGCGAATGGCGTCGCGTGCGTCGTCACCACGAATGCCGGCTTGCGCGAGCAATGCACCAACGCCCGTCACATGCGGAGACGCGCCCGAAGTTCCGCCGAACACGTCGTAGGATCCGTAAGCGGCCGTTGATTCGGGCGTGTGCGCCAGCGCGACCCACGGGTTGTCTGGAGCCAAAATATCGGGCTTTTGTACGCCGTCGATGCGCGGACCGACCGGCGAATACGCGCGCACTTGATTCTGCGTCTCTTCGTAGCCAGCAGGAACATTGTATTCTACATAGAACGTCAGATCGTATTCCGGATCTGCTGCATCACCGACGTGGTTCGGTGCGGCGCCGACCGCGATGCAGTGATCGGCAACCGACGGGACGCCGACGACGTACGCTTCGCTCGCAACGGACTTGTCCCAAGCCGCGCCAACCGCCCAGCTCGATTTGTCGTCTTCGATGTACGCGTCGACCACGATCGGAGCAGTAGCGGCAGCGAGCGAAACTTTCCACGCGCCGGTCGCGAGTGAGGCCGTCGTTCCTTGTGTGTACAAGACGACGTCCCAAAATCGTGTGCCACGTGAGGTGGTCTGCTCGGTGATGTAATAGAGCGCGCCGCTCGTGAGCGTTCCGTTTCCATTCGCGGTGAGCGCGACGGCTTCACCCGTGGGCTGAATGATGGACGTCGTTCCGAGATCGCCGCCAACGACATTCAGAGAAATTTCGACGTACGTGAGCGGGCCTTGGCCATCGAGCGTGGTCGCTGGAAGGTTGAACGGAAGCATCGCCTCGCCGCTCGCTGCGATCGTGGATCGAGCATGTTTCAAAGCGGATCCCTGATCGCCGGTCGGACAAGTCTGCGTGACTTTGTCCTTCGTGACCGACGTG
>JBDTFL010000365.1:0-4961 GCA_039937955.1 Polyangiaceae bacterium
GGTGGTCGCCCCTCACGCGTTGGCTAGCCTCGGGATGGATGGCCGCAGCGGACTACTGGCGGGCTGGATTTTTGGCCTGATTTCGCTCTACGACGGTGCCAGCATTGCGAGCGTCGTGCCGCTCGACGCTTGGGGCCAAACCGTCTTGCGTCGCGTAACCCGCGCGGCGTGGATCATCTCTGCGCTTTTGATCGCGCTTCATGTGGTCATGTGGAGCAGCAGCTACTCTCTGTCACTGCTGCCGACGATCTTAGGGTTGCCGTTTCTCGCGATTCCCCGATTGCGCCAAGAGCTCAATGTTTGGCTGGTCGTCGTCGGAACGTTGACTGTCACGCTCTTCGTGGCGCCGAGCGTATTTTGGATCACGGCCATCCTTGCGTCGGGTGCGCTCTGTCTACGCGTCGTAGCGCCGAAAAGGTCTCCGGTTGCCATTTATCCGACGCCGCAAGATTCGCGGCATGCGCCGTATCGAACCAATGGGCCGACTCGAAATGAGCGGGAAAACGGGCCGATTTCTGTGATCATGCCCGAGCTCACGGAGGGCGAGCGTCTTCGCTGTTGGTCGGGCGCGCTCTTCTCCTTGTATCTCGGGCTCTGGACCATGAGCTGGAATCACGGCGTGGTCGCACACCATCTGCTCGTGATCGACGTGGCCTTTACCTTGGTAGCTGGCATCGCAGCCTGGCGCTCGCGGGCCCGCGTGACGTTCCTCGTTCCGTTAGCCGCGACTTACATTCATCTCATTGCCCAGGAGAGGCTCATTCCATTTCCGACCTCCGAAGCCTCGCTTGGCGAAGCGGCTATCGCATTCGGATTTGCATTGCTCGGCGGAGCGTTGCTCGTGAGCTACAAGCTGCGCAGCTTCGAGATCACGCGTCCGTGACGTAGGGGCGCATTTCAGCGATCGCAAATCTCGAGTCGCTATACTCCCGCGACGATGGCAACCGCCAAAAAGAGCTCCGCGAAGACGACGAAGAAGAAAGCTGCTTCAGAAGAGAAGAAAGGTGCGCCTACGAAGAGCACCACGACGGGGCAAGGGCCCGAATGGATCCAGCGCGTTTCGCGCAAGATCGACGCGTCACTGAAATTGTCGGGCACCAAGCCGAAGCTGCGGCCGTGTCTCGACGAGAAGACGCTCGCGGCTTTCGAAAAAAAGATGGGCGCGTCGCTGCCCGCGGAATACCGCGACTACGTGAAGTTTCACGCGAACGGCGGCAACGGTCCGTTTGGCGGAATCACGCCGCTGAAAAAATTCGAAAATCGAAATGGTCAGCTCATCATCGAGATCAGCCAGCTCGATCACGGCGAGCCCGTGATGCTCATGGTGAACGGCGCGAACGCCGGTGACGTGGTCACGACCGACGAGAACACCGGAGAGCTGTACGTCGTCGATGCGTTCGGTCCGTTTCTGGAGAAGTGGGTGGACGACGAGCTCCTTCGTTACGAGCTCAATCGCGCGATCGCTCGCGGAGCTCTGAGCAAGAAAAAATTGAAGCCCGAGCTCCATGCGCTCATTCTCGAATACGCGAGTCTGCTCGACGCGCCGGGAACGAATGCGCTCCCCAAGGCGATGCTCGCGCTCTATCTCGGAGATCGCGCCACGGCGGAACGCGTCGCCAACGAAATGAGCATCGAAGATGCACGCAAAGGGGACGACGCAAAGTTCGAGCTCGGCGGCGGAAATTTCGGATTGCTCGAAGCGCTCTATCCCGACGAGCTTGCGGCATCGCGATCGAACGATCCGGCGCAGCTCGCGAAGTTGGCGGTTCATGCGAATACCGACGTCCGGGTTTGGTGTGCAGTTGCCGAGGCGACGCCGGCCGAAGCTTTGTCGAAGATGGCCGAGGATTCTTCGGACGACGTTCGTTATCGCGTTGCCGTTCACGCGAATGCCACCGGCGAAACGCTGAAGCGCGTCTTCGATTTCACGTTGCCCATTTGGAAGGCAAAGGGCGGTAGCTCGAAGCTCCTCTTCGCGCTCGAAGGTGCCGTGCGTCACGCAAATGCGTCCGTGGAGAACGCCGAAACAATATGTAAAATACATGCAGTGTCGATTGGCCCGCTCGTGCCGTGGTTGCTTCGCGCAGCGCTCGCCCAACCGACGCTTCCGCTCGCGACGGTCGAATCGTTTGCGTCACATGAGCATCCGGCGGTTCGCCATGCTGTCGCGTGTCATCCGGCCCTGGCGGCTGCGGCCGATTTGCTCGCGACGCTTTCGAAGGACGAGGACGCGGCGGTTCGTGGTGCCGTTGCATTTCGTTTCGATGCACCGACCGAAATTCTTGGCGCGCTCACGCGTGACTCGATCGCAAACGTGCTGGAAATTGCGCTGTGGAACGCCCAGACGCCGACGGAAGCCATCACGCGCTTAATCGTCGAACGTCGCAGCGATCTTCTTCCGCAGCTTGCGACCATCGTGGATCGTTTGCCGGAGCCCGCGAAGAGCTTGGTCACGAGCCATCCGTGGTTTCGTCCGACGCGCGTCAGTTGGCCGCCGCCGGGTTTTATCGACACCGAAGGGCGACAGTGCATCGCGTCGCGTTCGTTCCGTTACAATCCGGGCGAGGGACAGCGTCGCTTTCGTCCCGATGCATCGGCGTACGACGTTTGGGTTTCCGGCGCATATGCGCATCCGTCATATCCGGTGCCGCTGCTCCCGGCTTACGTCGAGGAGCATTACTACAACGGGGGTTGCGAGCTCGCATTGCATCCGTGGCTCGATGAGAAGTTGCTCGAGATTTTGGCTTCCAAACGCGATCCCGACGAGCTCACGGCGAACGTGCGCTCGGCGGTCGCCATGCATCCGCGTCTGCCGCTCGCGTTGCTCGAAGAGCTCGCGAAAGAACCGTGGAAGAGCATGCCAGCTGCGGTTGCGAAAAATCCGAATGTCCCGATTGCGTTGCTCGAGACTCTTGCGAGCTCGAACGAATCGGACGTTCGCGAAGCCGTCGCCGAGAACCTGCGCACGCCGTTCGCAACATTGACTGCACTCGCAAAAGATCCGGAGCTTCGTGTTCGTCGTGCGGTCGCCGGGAATGCATCTTCACCGCTCGCGCTCGTCGACGCACTGACCGACGATCCGTCCGAGTACGTTCGTGGCGTCGTCGACTGGACGAAGAAAGCGCGCGCCTATGCTTAGTACTTAGGCTCGAGGTGGCGCGAGGCCGGTCCAAGGCTGCGCCTCTTCGAGGCTGAGCGCGAGCGCGAGCAACATGCGATCGCGGCCGTGTGCCGCTGCGAATTGAACTCCGATCGGCAAGCCGTCTGCGCTCTTTCCGAGTGGCAGCGCGAGGGCAGGGCACCCGGTCACGTTGTGAACTGCCGTGAATGCGGCGTACGCACGAATCCGCTCAAAAACAAGCTCGAACGCAACATCGCCGGACATGAATCCGAGCTTGGGCGCAGCCTCCGCGAGCACCGGAGAAATGAAAACGTCGAAGCGTTTCATGTCGTCCGCCGAGGTTTGCGCGAATGTTCGGAGCCGCTTTACCGACGCGAACGTGTCGCGTTTCGCATTCAAAAAAGATTGGATGAGACCTGAGGTCCACGGCTCGAGCTTCGATTGGTCGAAGCCCCACTGCATCATGGCCCAGCCAGTGCGAGCTTGCACCCAAGCGAGGGAGCACCAAAACCTCAAGAAGTCGTCGTTGACGCCAGAGTAGAAGGGATAAGGTATCTCTTCGATCTCGTGGCCTAAGGTTTCACAAAGCTTTGCAGCGGCCCGAACGGCGTCTTTGACATCGGATGCGACGGCCGATCTGGTAGCCGTGTCGACATAGATGCCGATGCGTAAGGGTTTGAGGCTCGAGTGCTTTACGGTGCCGATTGCGGGAACGCGCTTTGGTGGGCGTTTCGTTTCGAGAGCTTCATAGAACGCGATGGTGTCGCGAACGCTGCGAGTGATGACGCCGTCGGCGGCGATGTTGACAGGCAAGAGATTGGAGCCCGCCATGTCGAGACGAAATCGCGAGGGCTTGAGTCCGACGAGCCCGCAGCATGAGGCGGGGATGCGAATCGATCCGCCGCCATCGCTTCCGTGCGCAATCGGGACGACACCTGCGGACACGAGCGACGCAGCCCCGCCCGAAGATCCGCCGCTCGATCGCGAAAGGTCCCAAGGGTTCACGCAGGGCGCGCTGCCGAGTGGCTCGGTCGTCGCGTGGAGTCCGAGCTCGGGGCATGCGCTCTTGCCCAAAACGACGAGGCCCGTCTCCTCGAAACGTTTCGTGATGGGATCGGATTTGCGCGAAACGTAGTCGGCGCTCGCGCGAGATCCCCAGGCGGTCGGTGCGCCGGCGACTTGTGCGAGATCTTTGATGAACGTCGGAACCCCGTAAAAATAGCCGTATTTGTGATCGGAAGATGTCCGGCGCGCCCGATCGTAAGTGCTCGCGACGATGGCGCCGAGATGCTGCGATGCTTCGGCACGTGTGATTGCCGCTTCCAAAACCTCGTCGGTCGAGACAGATCCCGTGCGAATGCGTTCGCGTGTCTCGACGGCATCCCACTCGGCGAGGCTCGTGAGATCCTGTTTCGTCGCGTTCATCGAAATCGATAGTCGTTCAAATGGCTCGGTTACGCCAATGACTCATGGCTCGTCGCGCGTTCGTAGTTACGATGAGGTGATGGGGGCGAGCTTCGAATGAACCGCGTCGCGTCCGGTTTGGTCAGCGCATTTTTTGCGATGGCGATCGCCGCGTGCTCCGCGAGTGGGAACAGCGCGACCTTGGATGACGGCGGCACCGACGCTGCAGTTCTCGGCGAGTGTCCGCCGCCCACCGCGCTCATGCCGATCAATGGCAGCAAAGACGTTTGGTCGAACGCTGCGGTTCCGCGAGGCTCATGTGCGGGCACGATCAGCTGTCAGATTTTGATCGACCCGTGTTGTCATCCGGTGACGGGCGCAGATCCTGTCGATCACTACACGTGCAGGTGCGCGGACGACGCGTGGCATTGTGATG
>JBDTFL010000366.1:0-21803 GCA_039937955.1 Polyangiaceae bacterium
CCAGCTCACAAGCCAGCACCCAAGGATCGACCGGCGGCGTGATCCTCGCGCAAGGTCGCTTCGCGGCAGCCGACACGCTTCCTCAGCAAATCGAGGTCGCACGAGCCACCGTCGCGCTGATGGCCGCTCGGGTGAAACAGAGCGAATCGGCTTTGAAAACCGCGGAATTGAATCTCTCGTACACGCAGATCAAGGCACCGCGTCGTGGTGAAATTTCGCGCCGCAGCGTCGAGGTCGGACAAGCGGTCGGGCCCGAGCGTCCACTGCTCGCGATCATTCCCGTCGACGACACGTGGATAGTTGCAAACTACAAGGAAGATCAGCTCTCCAAAATGCGCGCCGGACAGCCCGCTGATCTTCAAATCGACGCATTCGGCGGTCGCCACTTTCACGGGCACGTCGACAGCATCGCCGGCGGCACCGGGTCGCGCTTTTCGCTTTTGCCTCCCGACAACGCCAGCGGCAACTTCATCAAAGTCGTGCAACGCGTTCCGGTCTTGATCCGCATCGACGGCGATCCCGGCGTTGCGCTTCGCCCAGGAATGAGCGTCACGACCACGGTCGACACGCGAGCTGGAAAGTAGCGCGTCGTGGCTGGCGGCAGCGGAGGACAGATCACCGGATCCAAATTTTGGATCACCGCAGCGACCATGGGCGCGGCGCTGATGGCGGTTTTGGACATTTCGATCGTCAACGTGGCGCTGTCGGACATTCGCGCGTCGTTCGGTACTCCGCTCGACGAGATCGCCTGGGTGTCGACCGGCTACGCGATGGCCAACGTCACGATCATCCCTATTTCTGGCTGGTTGCAGCGTCGGTTCGGTTACAAAAAATATTTTGCGTTCTCTATTTTGATGTTCACGTTCGCGAGTTTTTTGTGCGGCCTCGCGTGGAATCTTCCATCGCTCGTCGTCTTCCGAATTTTACAAGGGCTCGGCGGCGGCGCGATCATTCCGACATCGCAAGCGATCCTCTTCGCACGCTATCCAGCAAAAGAGCACGGCATGGCTGGCGCGCTTTTCGGGCTCGGCGCAGTCACCGGACCACTACTCGGCCCGACTCTCGGCGGCTACTTGACCGACGTCGCGAGCTGGCACTGGATTTTTTACGTCAACATTCCGATCGGCATCGCGGCCGCAACCATCGCCTACAACAACATCGAAGAGCCCGGCTTCGAGCCGTCGCGTGATCCCATCGACGTCATCGGCATCGCATTGCTCGCCGCAGGAATGGTGTCGCTCCAATACGTTTTGGAAGAAGGCAATCGCGACGGTTGGCTCGAATCGCCGCTCATCGCATCGCTCGCCGTCGTTGCCGGCATCTCGCTCATCACGTTCGTCGTTCACGAGCTCGAGACGAAATATCCCGTCGTCGACTTCAGCGTATTCAAGAATCGGAGCTACACGGCGTCGACGGCTTTGAATTTCTTGATCGGCACCGCGCTGTTCGGCGGATCGTTTTTGTTCTCACTCTATTGCGGCACGATCATGCACTACCGCGCGCTCGACATCGGCCTTCTCTTCTTGGAAGGGAGCTGGATTCAGCTTTTCATGATGCCGGTGGTCGGAAAGCTCGTCGGCAAAATAGACTCGCGATACCTTATATTTGTGGGGGTTTTGCTCAACGTGGTGAGTCTCTGGTTGAACGGTACATTGAACGAAACAGCCGACACACACGCGATGGTGATGCCTGTGTTCGTTCGCGCTGTTGGACTCTCCATGTGCTTCGTTCCACTCAGCGTCGTTGCGCTTTCCGATCTTCCGCCATCGAAACGCGGTGGTGCCGCGGGTCTCTTCAACCTCACGCGTGAGCTCGGCGGAACAATCGGCACGGCCTGGATGGCCACCGCTCTCACCCTGCACACGAAACAGGTCGCGACGGCTCTCGCCGCGCACGTCGACATCTACAATCCGCTCACCCAGCAAGCGTTGCAGGCAGCTCAATACGGTCCTGCCGCGCGCACGTATGATCCTCAAAGTGCGGCAGTCGCGCTCCTCGGTTTGCGTCTCCAAGCGCAGTCGCTGATTGGCGCGTTCAACATCGGATTTTTGCAGCTGGCGGTAGCTTTCGCATTTTCGATTGGCCTCATTTTCATGCTCGCGAAACCGCACGGCGGGCCGATGGCAGGAGCTCACTGATGACCACCAAGCCGTCATCCAAAGCTCGAAAAAAACCGGTGCCCGGCGCTGATTGCGTCCCCCGCGACGTGCCGAAATACGAGGTGCTACAAGCCGACGCGCGGCGCTTCGGAGTGGGTGATCCGTCCGATGTATTGGTCCTTCTCACGCTTCTCTCTGCCGCGCGCGAGGTTGGCCGGTTCAAAGAATCGCACTTCGCTCGCTACGGTTTGTCCGACGGTCGCTTTTTCATCTTGATGCAGTTGCGGCGAATTAGAGAGACCGATGGCGGTGCATCGACGCCTGCCGATCTCGCAGAGCGTTCTGGAGTCAGTCGCGCAACTGTCACGGGTTTGCTCGACGGTCTCGAGAAAGACGGGCTCATCTCGAGACTGCCACGCAGCGACGACCGCCGCATGATCGACATTCGCATCACCGACCAAGGGCTCAAGCTCCTCGAGCGCACGTTGCCTGATCATTATGCCCGCCTCGGCTCCGTGATGAACGCTCTCACCAAGACCGAAAAAGAAACGCTCATCCGCCTGCTCACGAAAGTTCGTGAGTCGGTCTCCACCGTCGGCGAAACGTGACGGTCATGCACGAGCGTGGCGTTTGGCCACGAGCGAAACGTGTAAAGCTCAAGCATCGCTCGATCGTAAAATGAGCTTACTTTCAAGCCTCTTCGATGGTTCCGGCACGCGGGGGTACGTGCGTTGCACAGGTGCCGCGTCGGAGGAACATCATGAACCGATCGACGAAGCTTTGCGTGGCGTCACTTGTGTTGGGTCTTGCTGCAGTTGCTTGCGACAAAACCGCACAACAGGATCAGGACAAAGTGAACCAAGCGCAGCAGACCGCGAACGACAAGATCTCCGCGGCGCAAACCGAAGCGCAGACCAAGATCACGTCGGCGCAGGTCGCAGCCAACCAAACCATCACCTCGGCGAACGCCGATTTCATGAAGTTGCGCGAGAGCTATCGTCATGACGTGCAGACGAATCTGATCGACGAGGATTCGAAGATCCAGAAGCTGGACGACAACGAGCGCACGTTGACCGCATCGAAGAGGACCGCGCTGGACACGAGCCTCACCGACATCACCGCCAAGCGATCAGTCTTCGTCACCGACATCAACGCGCTCGATCAGTCGACCGCGACGACGTGGGATGCGGCGAAAGCAAAGACCGACCAAGCGTGGACCGACCTGAAGGGCGCCGTCGACAAGGCGTCGCCGACTCTCTGAGCATTGCTCGGTTAGCCGTATTTTCAAGCTTATTTCACGTCGAAATCTGGTGTGCGCTCAGACGAATCAGGGACCAACGCCCAAAGCCGGTCCCTGATTTTTCTTGTGTAAGCTATCGCTTACGTTAGCTGGCGCTTACGGATTCAACGTCACCGTTTGGACGCCCCAGTACCCGCTCGACAAGAAGAGCTGATTGTCTTGTCGCGACAGTGACTCGGTCCACCAGCCATTGGTGCGCACGGTTTGATCGAAGCTGGGCACGGCGTTCGGCGCGAGCTTGTAAATGTCGACGCCTTCGCTCCCCCAACCCGATGTGAGAATCGCGCGATCACCCTCGACGCCGAGGAGCCAGCCCCAACCTTTGGTGGGCGTCGTTGCACGATCGGTAGGCGCGCTCGGATTCGAGAGATCGATCTGATGCAGATTGACGAGTGGGCCCGCGTTCGGATCGTAGGCGGAGCCCGACTCGACGTATTTTTCGGTCGACGTGTACGCCGTGTTGTTCTGCACGAACACGTTGCCGACCCAACCCTCGACGCGCACGGAACCCTGCAAATACGCCTTGTTTCCATCGATTTTCACGACGTCGATGTCGTTCTTCGCGATGTCGCCGTCCCAGCGATAATCGATGGTGTAGAGCTCGGTCGGATCTGTCGACGACGCACCGACCAACATGCCCGGTACGTTGATCTTCGAGCCGACCTTCGGGTGCGCGCGGTCGCTCAGGTCGATGCGATCGAGGTAGTAGCGGACGATGCCGTTCGGGAATGCTTCGCTCGGGAACGTCACCCATTCATAATGGCTCGTGTAGAGCGTGTCGCCGATCGCTCGCATATTTCCCCACCAGCT
The DNA here is from genome assembly GCA_039937955.1 of Polyangiaceae bacterium. Taxonomy (GTDB): domain Bacteria; phylum Myxococcota_A; class Polyangia; order Polyangiales; family Polyangiaceae; genus JAICXU01. The sequence goes on from JBDTFL010000366.1 coordinate 4,210, forward strand.
GCGTGAGTCGGGAGTGATGAGCGTCGACGAGATCGAGGGATGATCCGGATTGGAGAGGTCGACGATGTAGAGCTGCTGATCCGCAGTCCAGCTGCCTTTGCCGTCGTAAACCGGGAACCAGCGACGAAACGCGAGCATGTCGTTGCCAATCTGCACGGTGTCCGATCCGTCGTACCAATCGTAATAGTAGAAGCCGCCCCAACCCCATCCCCACCACGAGTTGCTGTTCGGCTCGACGGGCAACGTGACGCTGCCGCGTTTGGCCGCGCCGCCGTTCGAAAGATCGACGACTTGAACTTGCGGAACGTAAGCGGTGCACTGACCTGACGGCGTGCTCGGACCGTCGCCGTTTCCACAGTCGACCGGCGCTGGAACTTGCGTCACGACGTACGAAAGATTTCCGTTGTTGAACGCGCGTGCATCGACGCCATTGAGCTTGGCAGTGACTGCGCCGCTCGTGTCGGTGGTTTCACCGGCGTTTGCGGTGGGGAGAATTCGGAGCTCGGAATTCGATGAATCGTTTTCCCACCAATCGCTCGAAAGCTCGGCAATCGTGCCGCCGTTCGGTTTTGCGCTCACGACGTTGCGAGCGAGCGTGAGAGAGGTGACGACCTTCGGAGCAAGACGATCGGAGTAGTCGATGACCGACAACGACATGTCGCTGAGCGAAACGATTCGACCATTGACGAAGATCCCGCGCTCCACCCAACCGCTCGTGTGCGCGGCTCCCGACGTGGAAATCGAAGTCGGAGAATATGAAATCAGCTGCACGCCGTTGTTGTACGCGTACGAGTTGTAGTCCCAGCCGCTGAACGGCAACACGACGAGACCTTGCGCGTCGTCTTTGATGAATGCTTTGAACGTGTCCGCTGCGGGGGTCCACGCCCAACCATTTCCGAAATTCGCGGGCGAGCCGATCGGCGCGGGTGCTTTCGGATTCGTGACGTCGATGTAGCTGAGTGAAACTTGCGTGCTCGAGTAGTCGGTCGTCGATGCATTGCCGAGCGCGAAAAGCTGATTTCCGTTCGGCATGAGCAGCCAAACATTTCCCGACAAATTCGTCTGACCGGCGAGCGTCGGTGCTGCAGGATTCGAGAGATCGAAAATCTCGAGCGGCGTTCCGCCAACGGTCGTGTCGTAGTAACCGTCGCTCGGTGAGAGATACATGCGACCCGAATCGAAGCGCGTTGCGACGCTCCAACCTGCGCCCGGCACATTGAGCGAGCTCGCAAGCTTGGGTGCGTCGGGGTTCGTGAAATCCGCCGTTGTCAGCGTGTAGCCCGCGGTGCCATCGCAGTACGTGCCGTTGCAGGCGAGCAAATGCCCAACTTTTCCATCGGCAAAATCGACGTTCCATCGTCCGTTGTCGGCGCCCCAACCTTGCACGCTGCCGCTCGCCTGTATGCTGCCGCGAAGCTTGATGGTGCCGCCCGGATCGCTGATGTCGATGTATTGAAGAACGCTGTTTCCGCTCGGCTCGCTGTACGGCTGCGTGGGGTCGCTCGGAATGTCGTGCGCGAGGAGGATCGAATTCGGCGTGACGTTGAAGATCGCGCTGTAACCCGAGAACTCCTGGTAGCCCTTTTGTTTGATGATGTTTCCGGCGAAGCTGACCGACGAGACGATCACTTTTTCAGCGGATGATCCGCTGCCCACGGTGCCGCCTACGCCCGATGCACCGTTCGAAACGGCGACGCCGCCGCCCCCCGGATAATATCCGCCCGTATCCCAATCGCCATATTCCCAGCCGTAATCTTGGCTCACCGCGTAGAGGACATTTCCTACGACGCGCGTGTCAGTCACGTTGCCGCCCAAGTACGCGTCGCCGATCGATTTGATGTTGGTCGGGTCGGTCGCATCGAGCCCGCGCACGATTGAGCCGTGGAATGGAGTGCCGTCGGTCATCGTGCCGTACCAATCGGCAACGACGACCACCGCCACGCCGTTGTTCACGACCATGTCGATCGGCGTTCCGAAGATCGCACTGCGCCCGAGGAGCTTCGGTTGATCGACGTTGGTGACGTCGAACACCATCAGCCCGCGATACGAGTTCAAGTAGTAGAGCTTGTTGCCCTCGAGCCGATACAGATCGGTCTCTTGAACGTTGCGCGTCTGCGTCGATGATCCCGTCGCCGCGCTTTTGCTGCCGCCGTTCGTGGGGGCGACTCCGGCGCTGTCTCCACCCGCAGCGCCGAAGGATTCACTCGATCCGCCGCTTTGGCCAACCGGCGGCGCAGACTGGAAGCTGCTCTGGCCTGATATACGTTGACTAGGATCACCGCTCGAAGATCCGCCCGAGCAGGCAGGTAACATCGACGAAGCTGCAGCGAGCGCGCCGACAGTTGCAAGTGAGAGGAAAGAACGCGACATGATTTCTGCTCCTTGTTACCGCGAGATACCAAGTCTCAAAGCACTGAACGCGCCACCTGCAACTCATTGATTTCATTAAATTTGCTCGGCACATAACTGTGCCATGTGACACATCGAGCGTCGCGGTTGGGGCCCCTCCGCTTGGAGTGCCTTCCGCTCGTCGCAATGCCTTGCCGCGACGCCAATGCGTTGAAGCGTCATTGTGTTCGTCTCGTGTTTTACGGAAACACGTCTGCACGCGAAGAGCGCGCGGCGCTATGCTCACGGCGCTTTTGCGCTGGGATGAATGAATGACCGTGCAAGCGTCGCCCCCCTTACCTACGTCCTCGGATACGACCGCGATCGGCAGCTCGCTGCATGACGTCGCACCCGCTCTTGTGGTCCCGCGCGTTGCGCCGCGCACTACAACGCGAGCACGCCTCGCTTGGATCGGCCTCGCGCTTTTGGTGGTGCAGGCGTCGCTGGTGTTTTGGCTTTTCGATGCGCTCCCGTTTCAAGATCTTCCGGCGCACGCGGGCCTCATCGCGATGCGCCACCGTTTCGCGCACTCTCCATTCGAGCAACGCTTCTTCGTTCTGGCGCCGCACATCGGTCCGTATTCGCTGTTTCGATTTTTGGGAGAATGTTTCGTGCGGGTTTTGGGCCCGCTCGGTGCCGTTCGTGCGATCGCGACGCTTCCGATCTTGGCGACGCCCGCGGCGCTCCTTTTCGGTCGCTGGCGCCTGCATCGCGATCACACGCCAACCGCTGGTTTTCTAGGGGTTTCGTTATCGTTTGGTTTGATGACGCTCTTGGGCTTTGCGAGCTACACACTCGGCGTCGCGGTCATGTTGGTGGGCTTGACGCTGTGGCTCGAGCTCCTCGCAGCAACGGATTCGCGCGCAACCACTTACAAAAAAGAGCTGTTGATCGCCGCGTACGCGTGTCTGATTTTCGTCGCGCATGGTCATGCCTTCGTTTTGTTTTTGATCCTTGCAGGCGTAGCAACGGTCGCGTGTGGCGATCGCTTTCGTCGTCTCATTCGCATTCGTGCGCTCGTCCCCGCCGTTGCACTTGCGGCGTATGTCGCGTGGCTCGAGCGCGGGTCCACGGTTCCGGCCGGCTCGGTCGCGGATCCCCAAGCGAATTTTGCCCCTCGTTTTCAAGGTGCTTACGACAAGCTGAGTCTTCTCGTAACGCCCACGCTGATGACTCGCACAGGGATCGACATCGCGATCGGCGCAGTGCTTTGGGTCTTGTTGATCGCTGCAGTCGTTATGACGGCGCGCGATCGTCTCGTCATCGAATCTGGCGTCATGAGCTCACGCGAAACGAATGAAGCGCGAAATCATTCACGCGCGTTGCTCGCCGGTGCGCTCGTCATTGGCGCTATTTTCTTCGCGCTTCCGCATGCCATCGGTTGGTTCGGCTTCGTCGACGGCCGTCTCGTTCCGATCTGTCTGTTCTTGTTCGTGCTCGCATACCGCCGTCCATCGATCGGCTCGCTCGCCACCGTCATCGACAAATCGGCTCCGATCCTCGCGTTCGGAATGACCTCGCTCGTGCTCCTCGCCTCCTACCGTTTCCAAAATGAGGCGCGCGGTTACAAAGAGGTGCTCGCGCATGTCCCCGCAGATTCGCGCTTGCTCAATCTCCCGCTCGAACCGAACAGCGCAATCTTCACCGCGCACCCGTTCGTTCATTACGACAAGCTCGTGCTCGCGGAGCGACCGGTCGTCGTCAGCGACATCTGGTTTCATCAAGGGTCGGCGCTCTATCCCACGAGCGAAAATCCCGCCACACGCCTGCCATCGACCTACAGCGAGAGCAATCTGCAGGTGATTGACTGGCCCGCGTATCACATGAACGACTGGGATTTTGCCTTGATCCGCACACGACCCGAATCAGGAGCGCCCCCCATACCGAAAGCGCTCAGGCTTGCCGACCACAGCGGCGGCTGGTGGCTCTACAAGATCGACCACGGATGATTCTCGTTCGTTGACATATCAACGAACGGAAACAGTCACGTCGCGATTTGCGGGTGAATCCGCTCGCGTTTCACCATCTTCGCGGGGCGGAGATAGCCAAACAGATAGATGCCGCCCATCACCGTAGTCCATGGGCGGAAATGCTTGAACGTCGTGTACCACTGCATTGCGCGCGGTCGACCGAGCGTGGGCTTGAGGCCGCATGCACCGGCGTGATCGATGGCGCTCTGAAAAGCAGCCGCGATTTTCTCTTCGACGACGCGCGGAAGAGCGCGCTCACGAGCGATTTTCGCAGCCATTTTTCCGAGCTGTCCTCGTTTTTCGGGACTTGCGAGAAGATCCAAAACCGCATGACCGAACGCGCTGTCGGCCTCCGCTTCACGATCGACGACGATTTCGCGTGGACCCGAAAGCGCGCGTGAGCTGTCGCGATTGCCCGGCGCCAGCAAAACGCCGTTCACGCCGTCTTGAATTTGGGACGATACACCCATGCCGTCCGAGAACGCGACGGTCGGCGTGCCACACCAAAGTGCTTCACCGAGAACGTTTCCGTAAGTCTCGCTGAGCGAGCCATGCACGAACACGTCGGTGTACGCGTAGAAGTCCGCCATCTGCGTAAACGGCACTTCTCCGGGGAAAAACACCCGATCTTCGACGCCGAGATCCTTCGCGAGCTTTTTGTAATCCGACGTGTCCGGACCGTCGCCGAGCATCGTCAGCGTCACGTCTGCATCCTTCGGCGCGATCTGTTTTGCGAAAATCCGAATGACGCGGTCCTGCGATTTTTCGCGCGTGTGACGACCGGCGCACAGCAAGCGCGAGCCGCGTCCGTTGCGCGTGAGATGCGTATAGGGATCCGGGCCGAGCGGCTTGTCGAACATCTCCGGCTGCACCGCACGCGGAATCACGTGGATGGGCACGGTCACGCCGCGCTCACGCCAGTAACGACGAAGGCCTTCGCTCAACACAACCAGGCCGTCGGTCTCGTTGTAGATATTCGCGAACGTCTTCTCGAATGGGCGCTTCAGCATCATCTCGAGCCCGGCGTGAACGCCTTCGATCTTCGAGATTTTCTCGGGAAGCAGCACGTCGTAGGCGGCCGCCAAGTGCGTGGTGTTCACGCTCAAAAGCGGAATACCCTTCATTTCGCGCAGCCAGATGCCGAACTCGATCAAAAGCGAGGTCGTTTGCGCGAAAATGATGTCGAAATTCCAGCGCGACGCATCGAATACCCACGCCGCGAGCGGCATCGGAATGTGGACGCCCGGATAAGTCTTCAGCGGAACGCTCGGGAGGGCCACCGTTCCGGGGGCCAGCTCATCCGGTGTTGCGTCCGGATCGTGAGGGCCGATGACTGTGACCTCATGACCACACCGACGCAATTGCTGATACAGAAACCGTGTCTGAAACGCTGCACCGTTGGCGTACGGGATTCGAATGAAATCACTCAAAATCGCCACGCGAAGGGGGCGCCCGTGGCGGGCGGCAAGCGCCGCAAACGGTGAAGAATCCGCGGCAGAAGCGGCCTTTTGGGGGACTGCGTGAAGCTCCTGGACGTCACGGAGTTCTACTCGGAGAGGGGCGGCGGAGTTCGTAGCCATCTCTCTCAGAAGGGTCACGTTTTGTGCCAGCTCGGCCATCGACATACGGTGGTTGCTCCGGGCGCTTCGGATGGGTGGGCGGCTCAGGAAGCCTGTCCGAGCGGAGGGGTTACACAGTTATACCATGTACGTGGGCCGGCGCTTCCTTACGACCCAACCTATCGTCTTCTTTTTCGGTTGGACAAGGTTAGAGCCGTGATTCTACGGGAAAAACCCGACGTCCTCGAAATTCATAGTCCCTACGCCGCTGCATTAGCTTCGCTCGCAATGAGCCCGAAAACGTTTGGTATTCGGACGTTCGTTTGGCATGCCGACTTCATCGACACCTATCTACGCGGCGCGCTCGAAAAGCGAGTTGGGATTTGGGGAACCGACAAAACGGTCGAGCCGCTTTGGGCATGGGTGCGCACGATCGCACGTGGTTGCGCCGCAACCTTTGCGGCCACGCGCTGGCAGGCCGAAAAGCTCGAGCGTCACGGGGTCGAGCGCGTCCGTTGCGTTCCGTTCGGCGTGGAGAAAGAGATTTTCAATCCGGCCGCACGGAGCAACGCTTGGCGCCGCGAGATGATTGGCGGGCGAAGCGGAGATCGTGAGCTAGCTAACGATCTCGCGGAACCCGCTATTTTCGTGGCGATTGGTCGCATGGCTGTCGAGAAACGATGGGACGTCGTCGTCGAGGCGTACAAAAAAATCGCCAAGAAGACCGGCGCTCGTTTCGCGATTTTCGGCGACGGTCCCGAGCGCGCAAAGCTGGAGAAGCAGCTCGCAGAATTTCCAGGCGTGAAGTTTTTCGGATTCGAGAAAGACCGCGACAAGCTCGCGACCGCGCTCGCCAGCGCGGATTTACTGATTCACGGCTGCCCGTTCGAGACGTTCGGGCTCGGCGTTGCCGAAGCGCTCGCGTGCGGATTACCCGCTGTTTTACCTGATCAAGGTGGTGCTGCGGAACAAGCGAGCCCGGAAAGCACGATGCTCTACGAGTCCGGAAACGTCGACGCGTGCGCAAGCGCTATCGAGGAAATGCTCGCGCGCGATCGAGCCGAGCTCCGCGCGCGTGCAAGACGGGCGGCGAAAAACGTCGGCAGCGTGACCGATCATTTCGCGACGATGCTCAGCACCTACGACGAGCTTCTCAGCGCAAAGGCTTAGGCTCAGCTGCGGCCGGCGAGGCCTAACAAGATTCCGACGACCCAAAGCGCGATGTCCACGTAGCCGATGAGAATCGCAAATTCGGCCTTTTGGCGACCCGCCATTTGAGGTTGGGTCGCGAACAGCTTCAGCGCGCGGCGGCCGTGTGAAACGGCTTTGAACCCGAAAAAAAATCCGAGACAAAAAAATCCGAGAAGCGCCCAATTGAGAGCTTTGCTTGCTTCGGCGGTAGCGCTCAGCCCATTTGGCAAGCCGGGTGCTGGGGCGTAGGGAGCCGGCGCGGCTGCATCAACGAAGGGAGCGGGCGCATTGGCGAATGGTGGTGGCGGTGGCGGAGCTCGGTGTTGCGGCGTATTGGAATTGAACGCTGATTGATACGGATCGAGCCGCGCGACGCTCGGATCGGCGACGAACGACGTGCCGCACTGACGACACGCGAAATCGGTGTCGCCCACCGGAGCATCGCACTTCGGGCATCCCCCCATGTGCCGAGGATACGAGGCGATTCAGCGGCGCGGGAAGCGCAAATCGCTTCGTGTGTTAGAAGTGCCCGCGATGGCGGTTCACGTTTCGATTCACGATGTTTCACCGGCGTGGGAAGCCGAAATCGACGCGGCGCTCGACGCGTGTCATGCGGTTGGCGCGAAGCCGGCGTTGCTCGTCGTCCCGAATTTTCACGGAACGTCGCCGCTCGCGGACCATCCCGCGTTCTGCAAAAAATTGCTGCGCTTGCAAGCACAAGGTCACGAGATTTTCTTGCACGGATTTTTTCATCGCGCGGGTTTTGGCGAATCCGAGCAACGAAGCGACGCTGGCAAATTCCAAAAATTTTTCGCGCAAAAGATCGTCTCGGCTGGCGAAGCCGAGTTCAGCGACGTCTCGAAGGACGAAGCCATGAAGCGCCTCGAAGACGGCGAAAAGGTGCTGAAAGATGCCGGATTGTCGATCGACGGTTTCATTGCTCCCGCGTGGTCGATGCCGAAATGGCTCATCCCGATGCTTGCTTCGCGCGGCTTGCGCTTCACCGAAGATCACACGCACATCTACGCGCCCACCGAGCAGCGATCGCGCGCGAGCCTCGTTTTGAATTTCGCGAGCCGAACGCCGTCACGACTTTTGTCGAGCGTTGCGTATTGTCGTATCGCCCGCCCGCTTCGGCGTTTCATTCCAGCGCGCGTTGCCATTCATCCGGCCGACATGCACTGGAATTTATTGCGCCACGAGGTTCACGATCTGCTGGCGTGGGCGAAGAACGACATCGTGCCGCGCGCAGAGAATCTTTTTTCGTAGATCGCGTTTAAGCCGTATTTTCAGCCGGTTTCGGCTGTTTCCAAATATGGAGGAGCGACGGCAAAACGAGGAGCGCAGTGCTCACGCACGCGAGCTCACCGCTCATCGCCAATCGTCCGAACGACTGCAGCGCTTGGTTGTCGGCGAAGAGAAGCGAGCTGTAACCGATCGTGGTCGTGAAGCTGCAGAGCGCAACGGCGCCGCCGGTTCGTTTGAGCGCCGACGTCATGTCGCCGCCGAGCAAGCGCGATCGGTCGAAGACGTTGAATGGATATTCGCAACCGATACCGAACGTGATCGGCAGCGCGATGAAGTTCAAGAAATTGAGCTTCAAACCGAACAGCGCACCGCCACCAACTGCCCACAAAACCCCCATAACCAGCGCTGAAATCACGGCGACCGCGCCGCGCACACTGCGCGTTGCGAGAATGACGACGATGAGCACCGCGCTGAACGAAACGACGGTTGCGAGCGGGCCGTCGCGCTCCATCGAGCGGAGCATCTCCGCAAAAATCGTCGAACGACTCGCGGTCTGCACGATGCGACCGTCCGGCAAATGAACGTTGTCGGTCGTCTTCGCGATGCGGAGCAAGTTGTGCCCGTCGGAAAGCGAAACGTCATTCTTGTATTTTACATAGAAAACCGTGCCGACCGTGCCGTTGGCTTCTTCGAAACGACGACGCAAAAGCGCCGGAAGATCTTTCGCCTCGACCGGCGCGAGATCGTCGGGAGGCCGCATTTCTTCGACTCGTTTGCGTTCGTCGTCGCTCATCGAGGACAAAACATTGTCGGTCAGCTTGTCGCGAATGCGATCCAAAATCTGAAGCTTTTCTTTTTGCTCGTCGGCCGTGCCCGGAAGTAGATCGTCGACGGTCGCAACTTGCGCGACGAGCTGACCTTGCGGGTCGGCGGCGTCGTTCGCGAAGATCTGTTTTTTGATGAGCTCTACTTCCGGCGGATCATCCGCCAGCATGAGCGCGCCGGCGATGTTCATCTTCCCGCCGAAGACCTTCTCCGCTTTGTTCGACCACTCCCCTGCACCGCCGTGCTTCGATCCGCGCGAGCCGAGATTGTCGAAGTTGTACTCCCACGGATCGTGCAAAAATTTGGGAAGCTTCACGAGCGAAATGACGCATCCGATCGCCGCAAGAGCCAAAAATAAGCGCGGGACACGTTCTGTCGCGATCGCGATTCGCCTGATGATTGGACCACGCGAGCCATCCGGGTCGAAACGAATCGGTGGGTCGCGCAAGTAACGCGGCAGCTTCGACTGAACCCATTCGATGGTGACGAGCAGGGCCGGCACGGTCGGGATCATCGACGCCCACACGAGGAGCATGCCGACGAAACCGATGAGGCCGAATTGGCTGAAGCCGCGAAAGCGCGTGACGATCAGCGAGCCATACGCGATGCCGCCAACCATGGCGCCGACGAGCTCCGCGCGAAACGCATTGAGGACTGCGTCGCGGCGCGCCTCTCTCGGCTCTTGGCCGCGCGCGCGAAATTCGCGATAGCGCGAGAGCAAGACGATTGGGTAGTTGATGCCGTTGCCCAAAATGATCGCGCCCAAAAATGCGCCGGACGTGTTGACGTAACCGAACGTCACCATCGCGAACGAGTACGCGCAGCCAATGCCCACGATCGCTGGAACTGCGAGCACGATGAGCGACCATGGCGATCGGAAATAGATGACGATTCCGCCTAAAATAAGCACAAACGCGATACCGGTCGCCATCGCAGCGTCGCCGACGAGCGATTTTTTTTCTTCCATCGCGTTCGGAATGTCGCCCGCCAAACCCCACGTCATCGCCGGCTGATATTTTTCGGGATGAAGGTCGGTGACGATCTTCGAGATCTGATCGACGAGCGAGTCACCGCTCGAATCACCGAGCCCGCTCGTCGTCGTGACGATGCGAATGCCGAGCATCGTGCCGTCGGCCGTCGCGAAATAGCCCGTCGGAAAATCATCCGACTTGTTTGCCTTCTCTTTCCAACGATCGCGAAACTGATCCATCCCGAGCGCCGGTTTTTTTTCGTCGTCGGGACTCGTAGTCGGTGCAGTCGGAGGCGGCGCGCCCGGTATTGCCGATGCATTCGGTGCAGGTGCAGGAGCTTTCGGTGCATCGTCGTCATCGAGCCCGAACCCGCTTTTCAAAGCGATCTGGTGATCGAGCGTGTTGTCGGCATCAATGAGATCGCTCTTGTCCGCGTACAGCCATTTGTGATCTTGGAAGAATTTCCGGACGTCCTTCGTGCCGGTCTCCATGTACGCGATCAGCTCGGGTCCGCACTTCGTGATGCACGCGCCGGAATCCGGACCTTTGCCGCACGCCGCCACGCACTTTTGGTGCGGCTCGATGCGCTCGTTCAGCTTTGCCGTCAGATCATCGATGAATTTTTCGTTCGCCGCGCGCTCGGGGGATTGCACGATCACGAGCACCGATGCGCCGCCACCAACCCGACCGAGCTGATGCTCGAACGCTTGGAAGCCTGGGCTGTCACGCGGCAGCAGCTCCAAAAAATCCGAACGGAGCTCCAGCTGCGCGGCGTAGGTCCAACTCGACGCGATCACGATCAACGTCGCAATCAGCACGAAAATAGGGTGATCGCCGCTCCAGTCGACCAATGAAGCGATTCGTTTTTTCATGTTTCGCTCTGCTCGACGGCGAGCCCGGACGCGCGGACGATCTCATTTTGGATCCTCTTGGCCTGCCGAGAGGCGTCGAAATCCACGACGATGCGAGCGCGCGCGCTCTTGCCTTGGGCGCGCCGCAAATCCGGATCCTTGAAGTAACGGAGAAACGCCGCGGCCATTCCCGGCACGTCGGGCGGCGTTCCGCGAATCAGCTGACCGCATGACGAATCGAGCATCTCCGCGACGCCGCCGACGTCGAATGCGATGACCGGTTTGCCGCACGCCATGCCTTCGATGACCGCACGCGGAAGAGGGTCGGCATACACGCTGGGGACTACCGCGACATCGAAGTCGCCTACGTACGGCTTCACGTCCGCACGAAAGCCGATGAACTTCACGTTCGAGTCGAGACCGAGCTCCGCGATGAGCGCGCGACATTCCGCGAGATGATCAGGGTCGTAGTCTTCTGGCGTGTCGCCGAGCACCACGAAAAAACAGCGCGCGCGATCTTCGGGCGAGAGCGCTTTCAGCGTAATTTCCGCGGCGCGAATCATCTCGACGTAACCTTTGCGTGGCAAGATTCGGCCTTGGCTTCCAAACACGACGGCGTCTTTTGGAATGCCCAATTCGCTGCGCAAGATGGGCGCGGTGCCAGCGGCTGGTGAAAATTCATTCACGTCGAGCGCGTTGTGGATGACCGCGACCTTCTCCATGCAATGCGGAAAAAGCGCGGCCGCTGCGTTCGACACGCAGATGATTTTTTTCACGCCACGGCTCGCGGCCAAGCGATCGTGCACCGGCCGAACGAGCGGCGGGAGCGATGTGTAACGAACATGCCAAAGCGCGGGGACCCCACTCGTCTTCGCGAGCGCGCCGCCCGCAAAATCCGCGTTCGTACCGTTGCAATAGAGGAGATCGTATTTTTGAGCTTTCGCGAGCGCGGTCAGCTTGCGAATGCCGTCGCCAGCCCGAAAAAGATTTCCGACGAAACGGACGCCACGCAGCGGAAGCGGCGCGTCGAAATCGTCGCGCTCCATCCCGCGCGACCACGGCTCAACCGGATTTTCCACGAGACCCGGCTCGAACGACAAATCGTCGACGACGTTGTCGCTCCCTGCGGTTTTTCCCCGCAAAAGCTCGGCGATCACGCCCTCGCGTGGCAGCACCGCCGCGCGATGCACGATGTTCGGATCGAGGAATTTCAGGATGTAATAAAGGCTGCGGCCCGGCCCACCGTTTCGCGCGGTGTCGTTGATGAACAGGACGCGCACTTTTCGAATGGCGCGCAGGACGACGTCTTTCGGGCGCGCGTCGTTTTTCTCCAGCGATTCGAGCGCCGTCACGCGAACCGCTATAGCAGACTGCAGCGCACGAGATGAAGATCGTCCTTGCCCCGGAGCTCTCGGCCGCCGATGCGGCCCTTTACGACGCGTTCGTGGTGGCTGCGCCGAACGGACATTACTCGCAGACGCGCGCCTGGGGTCGGCTGGCGGATTCCGGAAAATCCGTGCAGTCTGCATATTTTCTTGCGACCGACGAAAACGGCGTCGTGGGAGCGGCGCGCGTACAGCGAGCGCGACTTGGTCCGTTCGCCTTGCCGGCGGCGATTGTCGAACGCGGACCGATCGTCAAAAGCCCGGCAATCCTCGCGCAGATCTTGCCGCTGCTGATTGTAGAGCTCCACTCGCGCGCGGTCGCTCGCATCGCAGTGACGCCCTATTTCGCGGGCGACCAAAGCACAATCGCGGAAAACATTCTTCGGCTGCTGCGCTTTCGTTCTACGCAAAAAGCCGACGGCGCCCACGTGCGCACGCTGCGCGTCGATCTCGAGAACAAGAAGTCGGACGCGCTTTTCTCGGGCGGAGAACGCGAGGCGCTGCGGCGAAAGCTTCGCGAAGCGGAAAAAGCGGGCGTTGCCGTGCGTCGAGGAAACGCCGCCGACGTCACGGCACTACAACGGCTTCACGATCGAATGATGCTCGCGCAGAACAAGCGTCAGAAGACGCCCGACTACTTTCGAGCGCTCGCCCGCTTCGTCGAGACCGAAGATCTTGGTGCGTTGTTCGTCGCTGACCACCAGCAAACGCCTATCGCGGCGCTCTTTACGATTGCGCACGGACCGATCGCGACGTTCATCATCGGTGCAACGACGCAGAGCGCGTTGCCTTTTTCGAAGATGGCATCGGCGATGGCGGAGGCCATTCGTTGGGCACACGCACGCGGCTGCAAATCGTTCGATTTGGGCGGAATTCCTGCACAAAACGACGCAGATCCGAAACGCGCATCGATCGCGCAGTTCAAATTCGATTTCGCAAAAACGCCCGTCCAGCTCGCTCGCGAGCACACGCGCTGGTTTTAGAATAGACCTCAGCGTTGATGGGCGATGTCTTCCTCACCGTTTCGATCGATTGCGAGTGCGACAAAGGTCGCGGTTGGCGATCGCAACGACCGCTCGCGTTCGAGGGCGTATACGACGGCGTTGCAAAACGACTGCAGCCTCTGTTCGAAAAGTACCGAGCCAAGCCGACGTATCTGCTTTCTCCTGAGGTCATGCGCGACGAAAAAAGCGTCGACGTCTTTTCGTCACTCGCCAGCCGCGCCGAGCTCGGAACGCATCTGCACGGTGAATACGCCGATCCCGGAGCCTTCGAACCCGAGCTCACGCGCGTTTTTCAGCGCGATTATCCGCGCGAAACAGAGCGCGACAAGTTGCATAGTACAACCAATTCGTTCGTGAGCGCGTTCGGCAAGCAGCCAAAATCATTTCGCGCCGGACGATTCGGAATTGGCGCGAACACCGTCGGAATTCTCGAGGAGCTTGGCTACGCCGTCGACTCGAGCATCACGCCGTTCATGCGATGGGGTGATCCTGGCGGCGAAACATTTTCGTTCGAGCACGCTCCCACGCAGCCGTATCGACCCGATACATGTGCGCCCGAGCGCGCCGGATCGGCAACGCTCGTCGAGGTTCCGGTCACGATCCGACCGCGTTTTTTCGGACGATTTCCGATCGTCGGAAAATTCGTCGAGCCACGCTGGCTCAGGCCGACGCGCGGCACCGGCACGCAGCTCGTAGACGTTGCGCGCGAAGAGATCCGCGAAGCACGTCGCGCCCAAGCCGATCGCACAGTCGTGCTCAATGCGATGTTCCACAACGTCGAGGTCATCCCGAACGGCAGCCCGTATGCAGCCACCGAAGGCGAAGCCCACGCGATTTTAGAACGACTCGAAACGCTGCTCGCGTTCGCAAGAAGTGAATCGATACGTTCGATCGGACTGACTGACGTCGCGGAGCTGGTCGCATGAGCGCAGGTTTGCGTGTGCTCCACGTCGTGGTGGCCGGCGAGATCGGCGGTGCGGAACGCATGCTGGCGGATTTGGTGGCTCGCCCGAACGAGAGTGGGGCCGAGCACATGATCGCCCTATTTTCTCCGAATGAATCGCTTCGACGTTTTTTCGAACGCGCAGCACCCGATGTTCCGCTCTTCGACCACGGACGCGCGCGCGACGACGCTTTCGGAACGATTTGGCGGTCGTTCGCATCACGCGAGGTCGCGTGGCTCACCGACTGCGTGCGGCGAACGCGCGCGTCGATCGTGCATTTGCATACGTTCGGATCACACCTGCTCGGCGCGCGTGCTGCCCTCGCCGCTCGCGCAAAAATCGTCCGCACCGAGCACTCCACACGCGTCTACGACGACTTGAGCTGCTGGCCTCTTTCGCGCTGGTCACTCGCACGCACCTCCGCGGCAGTCGCGGTCAGCCGTCACGTCCGAAGACGCGCCGCCGATCGCGATGCAAGTCTCGGCGAGCGCATGCGGGTCGTTCACAACGGCGTGTGCACGGCCCATTTCGAATTTTCACCAATACCCGAAAAAAGAAGCCCGTTCACGTTCGTCTCGGTTGGCCGGCTCGACCCGCGCAAAGGAGTCGACCTCGCCATCGAAGCGCTCGCCCACCTCCCTGACGCTCGCCTCGACGTCATCGGCGACGGCGTCGAAGGCCCGCGATTGGCAGCGCTCGTCAGGCGGCTCCGGCTCGTTCACCGGGTTCGTTTTTTCGGACATGTCGACGACGTGCGCCCGCACATTTCGGCTGCCCACGTCGCGCTCTCCAGCGCCCGCGAAGAAGGATTGGGGATCGCCAACCTCGAAGCCATGGCGCTCGGCCGACCGGTCGTGGCCCTCCCCACGGGCGGGGTCCCCGAGATTGTCGTCGATGGAAACAATGGGTTGATCGCGCGGGGACATGACCCCGGCTCGCTTGCCGCGCGCATGCAGGACGCCATCGTTCATCCCGATTTGAGCGGGCTCGGCCGCGCCGCGCGCAGCTTCGTGGAGCGCGCCTGCTCGATCGAAGCGATGTGCCGGGCCTATGCGGCCATTTACGACGATGTCATTCAAAATCGGCCATAAAGGCCCTGAATTCCGCGAAAGCGCGCCGAATCGAAGCCATTTCAGTGTAGGTGTAACTCATACTTATTTGCCCTTTTTCCGGTCGATTTGGATTTGCGCCTCCCAGATTGCCGTCTAGTCCTTGTTGTCGCGTAATCCGCTACGCGGCAGAATTCCTGGATGCGACGCATGCTTGGTCGCCAACTCCGCTGGGCCTTCTTTTGGACGGCTGGCGATAAGCACGAGGTGAGCGTGGGAGTGACGATCGGCCGGGCCGCAGCCCGAAAATTTTTCGCGGGAAGCTTCGTTCTCGTTAGCGGCATCGCGACCGCAACCGCGATTGCAGGAAGCGCTGCAGGTTGCGCCAGTGCCGTGCACGCGGTCTCAGAAAATCGTGGAAATGAAAGCGCTACCTCCGCCGGTAACCGCGACGTCGTCAGCGCAAGCCGCGACTCCATCCTCGGAGCCTCCAAAGCCCATGCTGCCAGCAATGGCGATGTGCACGCGAGCCTACGGTTTGGGGCCCAGCCGACCTATCAGCGCACGCCACTCGAAACCCTGATGGCGAAAGGCGAAAGCGCCTGTCCCAACGGGATGGTCGACATCGGCGGCCGATTCTGCGTCGACAAATACGAAGATTCCTTGATGGAAATCCTGCCGAACGGCGAAGAACGCGGTTGGTCGTCGTTCGCCACGGTTTCGGGCCATATGGTGCGCGCTATCAGCGTCGCCCACGCATTTCCGCAGGGTTATGTAAGTGGCAACGAGGCCGCCCAAGCCTGCGCGCGCTCCGGCAAACGCCTCTGCTCACCCAAAGAGTGGAAGGTCGCCTGCGAGGGGCCGAAAAAGACGACGTATGGCTACGGGAACAACCGCGAGACTGGCCGCTGCAACGACAACGGCAAGAGCGCGATGAACGCGGTCTATGGATCTTCGGGCGTCGGCGGCCGCAGCTATTGGTCGATGGACCGCATGAACAATCCGGCGCTCAATCAAGTCGAAGGCACACTCTCGAAGGCGGGCGACCACGACGGCTGCACAAACGGCTACGGCGTCTACGACATGGTCGGCAATCTTCATGAGTGGGTCGCCGACCCGAATGGAACGTTTCAAGGCGGCTACTACCTCGACACGCATTTGAATGGCGACGGCTGCGAGTACCGCACGATGGCGCACGAGTCTTGGTACCACGACTACTCGACTGGCTTTCGCTGCTGCGCCGACGAAGATTTGTAGAGCTTCGCAAGATCGGCGGGCCGGCATGTCAGCGACAAACTTCTCACGGTGGTTGCTGCTGACGTATTGACGTAAGTCGATGCGGTTTTCGCGGGCGATTTTTGCGATTGGGATTGCGGCTTGCGCTCATTCGCCGAGCACGCCTGCTACGACGCCGTCCGATTCATCGAAAAATAAAGCGCCGATCGCTGCGAGTGAGGCTGCCTCGCCGTCTTCGGAGGCTCCGGCAACGACGACCAACGCGCCGTCTTTGTCTTCAACGCCCGCCGCAACGCCCGATATTCCCGCGCCGAAAGTGGTGCTTCACACTGGCGACTCGATGGTCGGGTTTTATGCAGGTTTCGAAAAAGGGCTCGGTCCGTACTTCGAGGCGATCGGCTCGAAATACGTGCAAGATGCAACGACCAGCGCAGCGATCGCATCGTTCGACAAGGGCGAGCATTTCGGAAAAATGTTGGCGCAGCAAAATCCGGATTTGGTGCTGATCACGCTTGGCGCAAACGACGTGTTTTTGCCGGCGCCTCAGCGCATCGCAAAAAATGTGGCGAGCATCGCGAAGAAAACGGCCGGTCGAAAATGTTTTTGGATCAGCCCGCCACTTTGGAAAAAGGACACGGGCGTGGTCGACGTGATTCGCGAAAATTGCGCTCCATGTATTTTTTACGACTCGAGCTCACTCACGCTCGAGCGCCGTGCCGACGGCATTCATCCCGACGACAAAGGCGGTCAGCAATGGGCGAAGGCGTTTTGGGATTTCTACAAAACGCAGCCCGGCGCGCCTTCGAGCGCGGACGCCGTCCTCCTCGCGTCGCCTGCTGCGTCCGCGAAGCGCTAGCCAAGCTACGCGCGGGCGTGTGGCTCACGGCACGTTGATCGACGTGCCGCATGCGACGTCGATGTCGCGAGGCTTTCCGCTGCTTCCGATTTTGACGGTGTGGGCTCCGCACGAAAC